>NZ_JAAHHC010000014.1:0-101889 GCF_010672265.1 Moorena sp. SIO3A2 | reverse complement strand
AAATACGTTCTCTAATATTTCCATTTTCTTCTATTTTTAAGGCTTTTTGAAGTATTGTTTTTTGCTGTCAGATAATTTTTTGCTGGCATATTTCCTATTATTGGGTTATTTATTAATTTTTATTATACCAATTTAAATGCCGAACAGCTTAATGTTATCTTTCCACATGCAATTTCATATATTCCTAAACGTATTAGATAAGGATGTCCGCATACCATTTTCATGAGCTTTTCAACCTCACTATTGTTCCAATTAAGCCCATGGAAACAAGCTAAACTTTTTACTTGAATCGGGTCAAATTCTGTTAGTTCTAATGGTACTCCCGCATTGAAAGGAGATTGATTGATATCTAAGGGTATATAAACTTCCGTTGAATGGGCGACGACTAATCGCAGTTGTCTCCAGACATCAGCAATTTTTCCTTTTTCATGCCAGCTGCGTAGCATACCCAAAAAATCTTCAATGACCTCCCTATAGGAAAATAGACGATCTATATCATCTAATCCTAATACCAAAGGACAATTAATTTGGGGCAATAAATACTCTTCAAAGTACAGTGTACAGTTATCGTTGCTACCGAAAATTTCTGTATACCAATAATTCTCTAGCTGATTAGCTAACTTTAACTCCCGACTAACCTGTAGGCAAAGCCAACGTAGAAAGGGAGCATCCCAATTTGGCACGTTAGCTCTTTTTAGGGGGCTGAAACCCTTGAAATATCGTTGCTTTGGGTAATATTGTTTCCAAAATGGGATGCTCCCCGTAGAAACAGCTCCAAATTAGTCAAAACGGACTTATTGACGCTATTCAAACCCAGATACACTGTTTGATAATTTTCCGAAGCAGCATGGTCTAACAGCTTCATGATCAAAGAGGTCTTACCCATTAAATTTGGGGCTTTAATCCGAATTAACGCCGCCGGTTTAACTACTGTTTTATAGCCAAGAGATTCAATACCATCTCGTTCAATGTAAAAGGGAGAAGACGGTGCCACGGCACCTTCTGGAAACGGTAATTCTGTTGCTGAAACACGGAGCGATGATGGCAATTTTATCCTATCTTGTAGTTTTGTTTTACCTCTCTCTAAGGCGACTTTAAAATTCTTTTTAGTTAACTTTTCCCCTAAAGCTTCAGACAGCTTTTTCCATAATTGATTGCCAATATCTTTGTTAAGGTACTCTGTACTATAGCCAGAGCGTTTGCCAATTTCTTCATAGGTTAGTCCTTCCCAAGAACCTTCTAGTACAAGTATTTCTATATCATTAAGGTGCTTTTGGGTCTTTTGGAAAAGCAGTTGTTCTGCTATTTCTTTTGCCTGCTGCCAAGTCAATCCTGATTCTAAGTTACTCATTCTGAGTCGTTTCGGATGAAGACACAGATACCAGGGTAAGCGCAAGACAAATTGAGCCAAAATGCGATATAGGGCAAGAATTATGACCATATTAAGCCAAGATTGCTCAGCACTATTGCATATTTATATCAATATTGTTGATAAGAATGCCGCCTTATTGATTCTTGCGTTTACCCTGACACAGATACCAGTCTGGATTCTATTTTCTATATTACACGACTTGGCAAGTTAAGGGTGAATCAAGGAGCCACAACAGGGTAATCTGGGAGACATCACAGTTAGAGAGTTAACCGGGTGTATCTCATATTTGTAAAAAAGAAGGGGGAGTGTCGGAAGTTTGGGAAGTGTGGGGAGAGGGGGAGATACGGAGATAGGGAGATAGGGAGATGGGGGAAATTTTTATTAAGGGTAATGTCATATTCGTCAGTATCCCAAATTCCAGGGAGCATCCCATTTTGGAAAAAAAATAAAATTTATTCGCGAGTGTTAATCGCGAATAATATCCCAACTTAGATATTTTCTTGTTCGGAGTCAAAAGAAATATCTAGTAAGCTCTTTTTAAGAGAATCAATAGTTTTTTGTAATTCAGAAACTATGGTTCTTCTGGCTACACCCATCACCCCAGTGACATGGGCTTCACTCCCAGCCTTCCCCAAATGCTTATATTTACTTAACTTGGGCCGTGAACCTGTGGTCTTAAAGGTGGGTGAACTGGCTTGTAATTTGTAATACCAGTAGGCTTTTTGGAGCTGTCGAACTTGATAACGCGCTACCCAAGCATCTTCCGGAGCAAGTTCCCCTTGACCCTCGAAGAACTTTTGATAGGTTTCGAGACTAGCAATCGCTGTCTGTAAACGAGTTATTCTCTCTAGTGTATCTTGTTGTGACTTACGGGAAACTCTTCTGCCCATTGAGGAAAATCTCCATGGGACATCTATTCGCGAGTATAAATCGCGAATATTGTCTAGTGTAGCAGGATTTTTAAGGGCTTAAATAGCTAGTTGACCGTTGAGATAGGCACAACGCAGTTGTAAGATATTAGCGACATTATCCCGGTGCCACTGGGCTCCGTTTAGTTTAACTCGGTGGCTGATTTGTTTGACAGCCGATTCCACCGCTCCGCTTCCAATTGAACAAATTTGTTCCCTTTGAAAAGAGTGATAATTTATTAACCTTTTACGATGTTTTTTGAGATAGCAAATAAATTGAGTTCCTCCCACTGGCTGAACTGACTTTAACAACTTCATTGCCTCGGATACCTGTCCCATCCACAGGTAAGCCTCTAACTGTTTTTTGAGGGATTTTGTCGTTTCTATTTTAGGCAGATTTTCGATTAGGTGATACCAGTCCAAGATTTCAATCCTATCCTTATTATCTCCAATTTCAGATATATTCCAGATTCCATCATGTCCATCTCCTAAGCAGTAGAAGGGCGAGGTTAATAATTGACTATTTATCCAATCCGTTAAAGATAGATTATCTTGAAAAAATGCTCCGTAATAAATACCTGTCTTGATGCAGTCGCTCATGGGGGGAACCCCCAAGACCGCGCTGCATCGCTTGTAAACGAGCTGTTTTGTATTCTTTCCAAGAACTAGGTTCTCCTAAAGTTTCCGTCCTCAAGCGGATTTTCCCTCCATCAACACTTACCTCGGATAACCCTTGTTTTAGATCAGGAAGTGTCAACTCAATTTGGTTAACCTTTCGTTCGCGTAGCGTGGCCTTTGGCCAATGATGAGTGGAGTGACCAACTTGGAGTCCAGTTAACAGATATAAGTCCTGCTCTGCATCTTGATAAGATTCATTGGCACTCAAGAGGAGACAGCATTTTTCCAACAGAGGGCTATGGCGCGTATAAGGTTGTATTCCCAAAGCATCTGCTTGTTTTTTGGTAATCTTCAGTTTTCCCAGACAGCTTTTAATGGTTCTGGTTTTTCCTCGTTGGATTTGGGTCTTTTTTCCGATCAAAAAAGGGCAATTTTGGGACTGACATGTTCTCAAACCTGCTGTCTGACTGTAATTTCGATATCTGCTAGGCTTTCTAAGCTATCAGTGTCAGTATTGTTGTACAGAATCTCACTGGCTCGTATTAAACAAGCTTCCAGCTCTTCCCGTTCGGATGGAGTCATTAGCAAAGCGTATGAACATCTACGTCTCTATTATGCCAGCTCCTAAACCTCCAACTCTACATTTGGAATTTAATTCGCGAGATATAATCGCGAATTAAATTCTCCCCCTCTCCTTGTATTTTCCAAAATGGGATGCTCCCAAATTCCATACATTCGTGCCTAGCTCAAATTGAGGATTTTTAGATTTCATGTCTGAATTCCTTGTGATTATTACTGTGGTGGAGGTAGATGCATCCTTTTCACAGTCACTTATCCTGTGGATGGATAATCAGTACAATCACGTTGTAACGATGCCAGAATGTTACCGTTCGCTCGCTTGAGATAAAGACCCTATGCCCCAGCCTTCCGGTTAGTTGCCAGTAGTTTCGGCATCCGACCTGTGAGCGCCCTTTAGTTGTCTAGCATCAGCACTGCAAAGCGTTTGTTGCCATTGACGGTGTAAGGCTCAACATCAAAAATTCTCGCCCCATTTTGTTGCCACAGTTGATTAACTTGCGCTGCGGTTTTACCGTAGTACCACCACCAGCGTTGACCTTGAGAGCGTTCCATGACGACAGTAAAAGTATTGTTGCCACGTCTTTCGATATCGATTAATCTGGCTTTGTTTTCTTTGAGTTTCGAGCTAATAAAGTTGGCTGATTTGTTGGAATAAACCCACCACGCCTTGTGGTCTGCACCTGTATTTTTAATCATTACAGCACTAAACCGGCGCTGACCACCGACAACATAGGTATCGAGGTCAACAATGCGTGCTTTATTATCCCTGGCTTTTGCCATGATGTCATTAAAGGAAAGGTCAGTATAGTACCACCAAGCTTTAGCTTCAGAACCTGTATTGGAGACGAGAACGACTGCATAGCGTTTTTTGCCATTGACCCGATAAACTTGCAAGTCGATAATCCGAGCCCGATTTTGCGAGAGTTTTTCTTTGAGCGTCTGAGAAGTTATACCGTAGTACCACCACCATTTCTTAGCATATGCACCTTGGTTTTTTACCATTGCGGCGCTAAAGCGATAGGGAGAGGTAGATTCTACTTCCAGGTCAATAATTCGATAACCTTCCTTAAGCTTGGCTTTGATTTGGTTAACAGACACACCTTGCAACCACCAAAACTGAGTAGGAGTAGTGTCTGATGTTTCCGTCAGAGCAATCTGTGTATTGGCAGTGGTTTCTAGTTGATTAGCTTCTGAGGAAAGAGGCTGCAATTGACGAGTAGATTCGGGGAAAACTGGACTCGATGCATTAGCATTTAAACTCAAGAGTGGTAAAGTGAATCCGAGTGTTAGGAAGAATGCGATCGCATTTCGTTTCATAATCTTTGTTCACCTGAATGCATAGATGTAATGTGGAGTGAATGTCCAACTAGCCAATTTGCTCTCTTTTGCGTGCTAGTTGGGGTTAATGGTAGATGCACTCTAGATTTGAGTTGACGAAAATCGAGTCATTAAGTTCCCACTAAAATTCTCAGTTAGAAGAAACAAAACCAAGCTGTCTGGGGTAGCAAATCTTGTATTTGTATGCTGAGGGGGTGACATGAGCCCCAAAAAGCTTACTCTATAAGGCTTTGATGCCAATGGGCTCATGGAAGATACAGTCGGAAATTAACCCTCAATTCATTTCCTGGAAGCCCAAACCCTTATAACTACGTCCAAAGTCAGCCCAAAACAGAATGTATATTTTTGTTAATTATCGGCTGAAATTACTACCCAGTAAGGATTTCAGCTTGCATGTCACCCCCCCAGATTTGTATGTACAAGCCGAACAAGAATTAACAGGTGATTTCTCACATTGCACGCGCACAGAAACAATGCCTTCAAAGTCTCCTGTTAACTTTCGGAATTGAGGAAGAGCTGGTGCAGCAGATACATTAAAGACTTGAAATATCCCCACTGGGCCTTCAAGTTCGACCCTGAGATCGTGGTTGCCAGTAGCTTCTATTTCTAGGCTAATATTGCGACGAATTCCTGATTGCCAAATTAAGTCGGGTACCCAAAGGCAATCAGTAGAGCTATCCGGTTGGCGAGATACTTCATTTTCTACGCAAGCGGTTGGTAAAAACCAGACAAGGGTTGGAAAAGGTTGAGTTAGTTCTTCTGCGTAAAAGAAGAGAGAGTCAAGAATTAAAACAGCAGTTTCTGCTTGGTTATCTGTAGGAGAAGGGATTAATTCAATGCTTGTTACCTGCTCAAATTCTTCAACAAAAGGCGCTCCAGCACGAACTTTCCTTGTCAGGGGTTCAGTACAGTTTTTGGTGACAATTTTTACTTCAAAGTTGCTGTTACCTCGATTAGTAAAGTTTGCGAGAACTCTTTGAGGACGACGAGAGCGGAAAATGTTTCTGCTCCCTTCTTTACAAAGCATCTGCACTGTTTCCTGCATCCAGGATATTTCAGGAGATGACTGTTGTTTCATACATTCAGAAGATTGATAAACCATTTAGATTTCCTATTGATTTAGGTTGTAAATGTGGTAATGAGTTTTTGGTGATTCAGTGTAGGCAATGTCTAGACTACCTGCTACACATCACGCTGCCACCACAGGACCACATCAGCAAAGGTCATACGACCCTGGGTAACCACAAATTTGATCCGATTGTTGCCATTTTTGAGTAAATTGGCACTAATCACTTCGTGGATGCTGTTTAAGCCAGAATTCCCTAAAGTAAAACTGACCTGATTAGAATTATTGACAGAAATATTGAAGCTAACTCGCTCGCTAGTGGGATAAACCATGAAGGCAAGAATGGATCTTGAACCTAAATGGGCATCACTGGGAAGAGAAAATGAAAAATCTTGATCGATATCTCCGCCAACTTGCAAAGTGAACTTGCTGTCTCGTATAATGCTATAGTCTGAAATTCTAGCCATGATTTTTACCTCTGATTAATTAGTACATTGCTCAAGCCCAAAGCTGAAATAAGCTTGATATCAATCATTATCTTGGTAAATCTAGGAAGCAACCATGGGAATAAAATCAGGTAATTCCAAGGATAGTTGAGCGATAAAAATAGGATTAAATCAGGTCAAACAAAATTAAAATAGGAAAAAGTCAGGTGGATTGCTCTGGGCTGGCAAATTTATGCGATGATAACTATATCCCGCAGTAGATGTGCTGTGCTACCATGACTGACAATTCAAACTCTGATTACGAATATCATATTGGTGGTAGTCTTCCGGCTGATGCACCAAGTTATGTGACGCGACAAGCCGACTGGGAACTTTATCACAACTTAAAAGCCGGACAACTTTGCTATGTTCTCAATTCCCGACAAATGGGTAAATCTAGCCTGCGCGTGCGGGTGATGCAAAAGCTACAAGCAGAAGGGATCGTTTGTGCTTTTGTTGATTTGACCGGGATTGGCAAAGAGGGTATTACTCCCGAAAAATGGTATGCCGGAATTATCTATTCTATTGTTAGTAGCCACCCGCTCAAAGAAAAATTTAATTGGCTTTCTTGGTGGCGGGAACGCAGAGATTTACTTTCGCCCATACAGCGCTTGCATTCGTTTATTGAGGATATTTTTTTAACAGAAACACAAGAAAATATTGTTGTTTTTGTTGATGAAATTGACCGCGTTTTAAGTCTAAATTTATCGTTAGATGACTTTTTTGCCTTAATCCGCTTCTTTTACAATCGGCGAGTAGATAATCCTGCCTATCGTCGTCTGACTTTTGCCCTTTTGGGAGTGGCAACCCCAAGCGATTTGATTAAAGATAAAACCCAAACTACTTTTAATATTGGTCAGGCCATAGAACTACAAGGATTTAAACTACAGGAATCCCAACCCTTAGCTAAAGGTTTAGCAGGAAAAGTAGACAAGCCGCAAGGGATTTTAGCAGACATCCTCGCTTGGACAGGAGGACAGCCATTTCTGACGCAAAAACTATGTCAGCTTGTAGTTCGAGAAGCAGACAAAGATAGCATTGTGAGTTCCCAATCTCTTGAGGAGATAGTACGCAAGCAGATCATTGAGAATTGGGAAGCACAAGACGAACCCGAACATTTGCCGACAATCCGCGATCGCATCTTCCGTAATCCTCAAGGTGTTGCTAGGCTCCTCGGCATCTATCAACAGATTCTACTGCAAGGAGAAATCATTGCTGACTCTTCTGTTGAACAAACAGAGTTGCGTTTAGCAGGATTAGTGGTACAACAGCAGGGTAAATTAAGGGTCTATAACCGAATTTACCAGCAAGTTTTCAATCAGCAATGGGTAGAGAAGCAATTAGAAAAGCTGCGTCCTTACTCGGAAAATTTCACGGCTTGGGTTGCTTCCCATTATCAAGATGAATCCCGTCTATTGCACGGTCAAGCATTGCAAGATGCCTTGCAATGGGCGAGTGATAAAAGTTTAAGTCCCATTGATTATCGTTTTTTAGGGGCGAGTCAGGATTTTGAGAAGCGAAAAGTTGAAATTAATCTAGTTATTCAACAAGGAGAAAGTCGGCTCTTAGCCCAGGCCAATCAAACTTTAACCAAAGCGCAACAGCAAGCTAAAGCCGAATTAACCAAAGCGAAACAAACAGCCAAGATGATCGTTGGTATTGGTTCTGGCATTCTGGCAATTTTGTTGTTAGTTGCCACCGTCGTCGGATTGCAAGTTAGACAAGCCAAACGGGAGCTTGCAGAATTAAAGCTATCACTGCTTAGTGTCAACTCCCAAAAAGCGTTGGACTCCAGTCCCTTTGAGTCTCTGTGGAAAGCCCTGCAAGCAGGACAAAAACTACGAGGCATGGAAAAGTGGCAGCCAGTGGAACCAGAGACACGTAAGCAGGTAATTGATACCCTCCGTCAGGCAATTTACCTTACTACCAAAATATCCGGGAACGTGAGAGCCTCCCTGTTTCAAGGGCAGGGTAAGCGCAAGAATCAATAAGCTGTAGCTTATTGAGAAAAAACTGGGTTCATTCTCAACTATTAAACTCTATTGAGAATCAAGTTCTACGAGATTATAGGGGTTTCGAGCCACGATCAACCGATATCCAGCCAATGCACATTATGGGCAATTTTTTCTTGCGCTTACCCTGGTTTCAAGGGGAGGATGAAACGGTTAGAAGTTACCGTAAGATAATGGAGCCTTTATGGTTGATTGGTTATGCAAAAAAGGTTAAAACTTATTGATTAAGGCTCCATTATCTAAGGTTTCGTCTCCGGACGCGACGGGTTTTAACCCGCCGTGTCCCTCTGCTTAGGTTCAGGAAATCTGGCTATTAGGCTTCTGATCAGCTCAGATGGAGTCATACCACGCCGTTCTGCTTCCTGCTTTAACTGCATTTTTTCAAATTTGGTAATTCGGATCATCAATCTTTCGTCTTTCATTTGTGAGTTACCATTTGCGCGTACATTTGTTACGATTATAGTGGGAGGTGATAAGATGTACAAGACGATTCCAGTAAAAGCAAACTTCACGGACGAAGAGCGAGCCTTTTGGGTTTTTCAATGCCAGCAAGCTAATAGCTTATTAAATTGTGCTATCTATTACACCAAACAGAAACACTACAGTTGGTTAGAGCAAAAAGAAGAAGCTTTTACAACCTATTGGCGAGGGGATGATCTTAGATATGGGTGGAAGACCTATAAATGCAGCATTAAGCATGCCGAACTCTGCAAGAATTTAAAGGAAAATCATCATTACAGGGCGATGGCGGCTCAATCAGCTCAGCAAACCCTCAAGACTGTAGCCGAATCAATCAATAGTTATAATCACTTAGTTGGCCATTATTACAAAGGGAATGTTGATCGACCAAAGCTACTAAGATACAGAAAGAAAGGCGGATTGGCAGCTGTGACTTTTCCCAGGCAAGCTCTCAATTACAAGTCAGGTTTGTTTTACCCATCCATCAGCAAAGAGACAAAGCCTGAGTTGATCACTGAAATAGCCCTAGAACCGCCAGATTTCATAGATCCAGACTGGGTAAAAGAGGTTACTGTTCGCCCATATTTAGGAGAATTGTGGATTGATTGGGTTATTGACGACGGAAAGCAACCAGTCTCTGACAACCCCAATCTTGACTACTCCCAGGCTTGGAGTTTCGATCACGGCGGGGATAATTGGCTAACAGGTGTTTCGACTCACGGTAAAAGCCTAATTATCGACGGTCGTAAGCTAAAGTCACTGAATCAGGCATACTGCCGGTTAGTAGCCAAATACAAAGCAGGTAAGTCTGATTTTTACTGGGACGCTAACTTGGATCGGGTTCAGCGAAAGAGAAATAACCAGATGAGAGATGGGATCAACAAGGCTGCTAGGTTCATCATCAATAGGTGCCTAAATGATCGAATCGGAAACTTGATCGTTGGTTGGAACGAGAGGCAGAAAGACCGTTCTAACATGGGCAAACGGGGTAATCAGAACTTCGTTGTAATCCCCACTAAAAGGCTAATCGAACGGTTAAAACAACTTTGTCCAGAGTATGGAATAAAACTCACAATCACTGAAGAATCGTACACCAGTAAAGCGTCCTTTCTTGACGACGACAGCCTCCCAAAAATTGGCGAAAAACCCAAAGGATGGAAACCGTCGGGTAAACGAGTTAGGCGCGGATTATATAAAACCTCTTTTGGGTGGCTAGTAAATGCGGATTGTAACGGAGCCGCTAACATAGCCCGAAAAGTAGCCACACAGCTAAAAATCGACCTAGCTAAGGTGGGTAGGGGAGTTTTGGCACTCCCACACCGGTATGACCTTTTCACCTCAATGAATAGATCATACAGGACAAGATGTGAAGAAGTGCGGTTTCAACCCACTTCGTAACAACCTTGTAGAATCCCCTGTGTTTTAACCAGGGGAGATGTCAAGTGGTCACAACAACCAGCTTACCAGTATCAAATTTAGCCCTGATGGCAAGCTCTTAGCTTCTGCTAGTCTTGACAGTAGGATAAAGCTATGGGATGTGACCACAGGAAAGGAACTGCAAACCTTAATTGGTCACCGTCATTGGGTTAACAGTGTGAGTTTTAGCCCTGATGGTAAATTGCTCGCTTCTGCTGGGTCTGATAACACGGTAAAGTTGTGGAATTTGGAGCTAGATCTTGATAATTTGATGAGGCTAGGTTGCAACTGGCTTGATGATTACCTAGCTACACATCCTGAGATGGAAGAATTAGAGTCTGCTTGCCAAAGTGCTCTTGAAAAGAGATATAGCCATTCTCATCACGAGTGAGGACAAACCTTACTTCTTTACTTCTGCCTTCTGCCTTCTGCCTTCTGCCTTGCTTTTGCCCTTAGTATAAGTATTCAACCGGACATGATATTAATCCACCCGGCCAAATCGCCCAAGGGGAAACAGACGGAATAAGACTTTACCAAAAATTTGCTCCCTATCCACCAAGCCCACCAACAACTTATCCTGATCATCTGGATTTTTACCCAAAACTAAGTAGCAACAAGAGGGGATGTCTATCTCTAGTTCTTGGTAATCTTGGATGGGAATTCCTTGAATGTAGTCAGTTTGCAGCAGATGACCATTGACATAAACCTCTCCTTGCTTAATGGCAAACGTTTCCCCAGGTAACGCCACAATCCGCATCATGTAGTTGTTACCATTAAAGCCTTGCTTAGCCAAATCCTTGTTAACCCAAAAGTCAATTACATCTCCGTGGTGGAATTTGCGCCAATGACGGGTGACCATATCCGTGAGAACCACATCACCGCTCTGGACTACTGGTACTACCGTTGATTTTAGCCCACTGTCAACCCTATAGATGCTGATAGTGAGAATTAGAACAACAAACAGAGAAAATCCCAACAGAATATAGCCCAGACCAGGGTTTTTAGAACGTTCAATCAGGGGGGCTCGAACAGGTTGATTGCCCACAAAATACTGACGCAGGGCATCATGAATAAAACGATAACGCCCTCCCACTTGCTGAATCAACCGCCGTTCTGCGGCATAACTGAGGAACTTGGCATAGTTCCAAGGAATTGCTCCCCTTTGCCATAAAATCAGCCTCAGGGTCAAGTGCCGTATCAAGTCTTGACCCCCAGTTCCTAGTGCCAAACTCAAGCCTACAAGTAAACCCATTCTTAAAGAGCTAGTCAAATCAACGTTAGCTTCTGTAACGATGGAGATAAGGGGATCAATTAATGCCCCAGCCTGAAAAGCAAACAGGGCAATAATAAACGTGCTTTTAAACGATTCTTTTATACTTTGATTAGGTTTTTCTAAAACTTTAATCTCTGTTTTTAGCCCAAAAATCAGCCCACAAATCAGCCCACAAATCAGCCCAAAAAACAGCCCAAAAATCAGCCCAAAAATCAGCCCAAAAATCAGCCCAAAAATCAGCCCAGATTTCACGCAATAACAAGTAGTTATAGCAAAAGCTTCAGCATTTAGTTCGTAGTATTTAAATTCCTCAAAAAACAGCCCAAAAATCAGCCCAAAAATCAGCCCAAAAATCAGCCCAAAAATCAGCCCAAAAATTAATCTAAACGCAATTCTTTCCCGACCTTTTTTTAACCAATATGACTGCATATTTTCAATGAGAAATTCAGTGGTTGAATCGGCTACTAATTGCCGAGCTAGATAAGTCAACCAATGTCTAGTCTCCTCATCCCCATAAGGAACTCCCTTGGGATAGTTTTTCGGATTAAGGGGTAACTTTAAGCGCTCCTCCACATAGGCTGACCACAGTTGTGCCTCATTGGTAATCGGCTGCCCCTGGTATGCTGTCACCATCACGTTTAAAAACAGGGGTTTATCTGCCATTTCTCTCATCTGAGCATCACTGGATAGCAGTTGCCAAAGCTTGGTTTTACCCAGGCGCTGGAGATAATTTTGGATTTGGACATCATTGGGGGACTGCAAGCAATAAGCCCCATTAAGTTTACGTAGTTTGACTATTCCCTGCTGATATTCTTCCAGGCGACAGCAAACCACCCCACGGCGTTGGATGTTTTGCTTGAAAAACTGATTAATTTTGGTGACGCACAGCCTTTGACGGGGTATGCCTAACTCATCTAAACCATCGAGAAGGGGCAGTAGTTGATGGTTTTTGAGCCATTGTTGACTAATTTTTTCGTCAATGCTGTAATTGTGTTTTAGTTGAGCCACTAACCATTGATCAATCGGTTGCTGATCATTTTTCCAGGCAGAAAGCTCGAAGATGATCGGGACCGGTGCAGCATGATTCTGTTCTGCTTGCTTAACTAAATCCTCTGCTAGTCTTAGTAAAGTGGTGGTTTTCCCAGACCCCGGTTCCCCTAAAATGAGTAACCGACCTTGCACATCTGGCCGTTCAAATACCTCCATTGCTGAGGTTTGAGGCGCTAGGGGAATTACTTTCTGTCGCTGGTCACGTTCTACCGCCCCCTTGCTCTGCTCCATTGGTAATTCCAGATACAGATTAATCTCTAACTGGTCTTGGTGCAGAGAATCCTGGAGTCGAGTTGTTACCTCCCAATTAACTGCTTTCAGTAAGTCTTTGCGATTGCAACTAGCAGCATACTGATCACGCTCAAGCCAGCCAATTAGCTTGCGTTGTAATTCTCTCCAAAGGGGAGCTGGCAAATTTCTTGGCTGCTCCCGATGATTAATGTAATTACCCTCAACATACACACCGTGGTCAGCAAAATCAGTCTCGCGGTAATTACGTCCTGTCTTAATTTCACGCTCTGGCTGCTTTGGTTCTTCAGTCACGACTGTAAATCAAGCTAGGGTGATCGAGGTCTAGTCTGCTGTTAATACTGCTGAGTTTGCGTTGCTGAATTGAAGTATGAATGCGCAATCGTTTGGTTTTGCTAAAGCCCCCTAAATCCCCCAAATTTGGGGGACTTTTAGAGTTTTTTCCCCCCAGAATTGGGGGGTTAGGGGGGCGAAACCATACTCAGAATCAGCAACGCCTAGTTTCCTGCAAATCTTGCAGGGCACCGATAACAAAACTAGCAGCCGGATGGTTCAGCAGTTGCTCAAAAGCACTGACACCACCAGCTTTCAAGGCACTGAGTACTCTATTACTCAAAGCAGGGTTAGTGTCAATCTGCTCAACTGCTGCTGCTGCCACCTTCATCTTTCCAGTGGTAGTATCGGTAGGGTAAGTTTTGTCTAAGGTCTCTAGTAATTGTTGAATCTCTGCTGCAGCTTTAGCGAGGTTTTGTTTTTGCTCTGGGTTATTATTGTAATAATCGCCCTCGACGTAAGCACCTTGGTCCCTGAAGTTGCTGTCACGGTAGTTTCTACCTACTGTTTCACGGTAATCCCTACCAGCTTGAATATTGCGATCGCCACTCATAACTAATTTCTCCTTAGCCCCTCACGGTAAAGCCAATCCTATATCCCTTTTCAGCCATGAGCACCCTCAATGCACTAAAAATGGGAGTATTGGCTGTATTGTAGCTAGATTTGGATAAATTGACTGAATCTCAACTCTGTTAATTCAGCAATGCCGTCTTTCTTACCCTTCTCACGACTCAATCCCTAATTCCTCTTTCAATTCTTCCAAACTTTGAGGAGTAGCTTCTTCTGACTCTGCCCATTCCAAGGCCCTAAACAGACGCTTGGCATTTTCTGGCGATCGCAACAAATAAATAGTTTCTAAGATACCGGACAATTCATCTTCAGCAATTAACGCCACATTTTTCTGGTTACTACGCTTGATGACGATAATTTCGCGCTGATCGTAAACTTGATCTAGGATGCTAGCTAGGTTAGCTTTTGCTTGAGAATAGGTAGTTTCCCGACTTGACATCGTTTCATTGAGGCTGAGTTGCACAATAATATTGTGCATCATTGAAATTGGAACTGCACGGTAATCTGATCCGGTGCAGCTCCTAAAAGCTGTTTGACCCGATGGTTAGAATGGGAATCTTGGTAGAACAGGCATCTTGCCTGTTTCATGTTCCGGCATCTTGGTGGAATGAGCATCTTGGTGGAATAGGCATCTTGCCTGTTCGGCGATCTATTCGAGCGGGCAAGATGCCCACTCTACGAAATTGGTTATTCCCGAGCGGGCAAGATGCCCACTCTACCAAATTGGTTATTCCCGATTCCCGATTCCCGATTCCCGATTCCCGATTCCCTTTATTACCCAAATACCTCCTGAATTCGTAACTGCTCCAACCCTCGCCCAATCAAGACCAAGAGAGTCTGACGCTTTTCATCAGCTTGCCAAGGACGGTCAAAGAAACTCTCAATGCGATCGCCTACTCCTTGGATCACCATCCGCATCGGTTTATTAGCAACATTCACAAATCCCTTAATGCGATAAATCTCTTGCTGTTGCACCAATTGTCGTAATTTTGTCTTGATTACCTGTGGATCAAATGCCTGATCTAAAATGATATTAACTGAATTAATATCATCATCATGGTCATGGTCTTCTTCATGGTCATGATGGCTAGGACGGGAGTCTAAATTATCTTCTACTCCGGCATTAAATCCTAGCAGTAAATCAGGACTAATGTCTCCCTCGTGACAAGGAACAACTTTCACACTACTTGGTAACTGCTGTTGCAACCAATTGTTTACTTTGGTTTGAGTAGGACTATCCACTAAATCCACTTTAGTCAACAGCACCATATCAGCACAAGCTAGCTGGTCTTCAAACAATTCCTCGATGGGAGTTTCATGTTCCAAGGTTGGGTCAGCCTGACGTTGGGCTTCTAAAGCATTGATATCGCTGACTAAAGTACCAGCTGCTAAGGCATCGCAGTCTACGACAGTAACTACTCCATCCACGGTAGCGCCCGTGCGAATTTCTGGCCAACGAAAGGCTTGAACTAGAGGTTTAGGTAAAGCTAATCCTGAGGTTTCAATCAGGATATTATCAATTTTGTCACGACGCTTCAGCAATTCTTGGATTGTCGGTAAAAATTCTTCTTGAACCGTGCAACACAGACAACCATTCGCTAGTTCTAAAATATTATTATTGGCGTCATCTTCTTCATCACAAATCTGACAGGAACGCAATAGTTCCCCATCAATCCCTACTTCACCAAATTCATTAACAATTACAGCAATGCGCCTGCCCTGATTATTTTGTAGCAGGTGACGCACGAGAGTAGTTTTGCCACTACCGAGGAATCCGGTAACAACTGTAACAGGAATTTTTGCAGCCATTTTAAGTAAGTTAAGGAGTCTAATAAGGTTGAAGGTTGAAGGTTGGTTGAAGGTTATTTTGTTGAAGGTTGAAGGTTATTTTGTTGTTCGCGTAGCGTGGCCTTTTGGCCAAGGTTGGTTGGTTGAAGGTTGAACGCGAACGCGTGGCCTTTTGGCCAAGGTTATTTTTTTGTTAGCCTTTGCCGTGCCGTCTGCCGTTGAAACTCTTTGTCAGGTATTGCACGATCCAAGACTCGCTATATTACCTAAACGTACATACTGGGTATTTTTCATACAGTCGAGAAGCAATTGTTTGGTATTCAATGATGCTGTTTCGGACTACAAAACTGTCTGTTCCATCGTAGGCATGGTCATTTAAGGGCGTGTAGTTCCAAGTAATTTGACACTCCCCGGTCTAAAGACGCGGGGATTCTTCATTCAACGATTCGACTTGCTGAACCTGGCCGGAGCCAAGAACAGTAGAGGCCAAATCTCCTGAAGCGTTTCGGGGAACCCGACGCTACGCGAACGGGTCTGTGACCCAGGTTCCGACGTGCCCCGCCGTACCCAAGGCTCTATTAAGGATGTTGATTGCGGCATTATGATCGCGATCTAGTTTGCAACCACACCTACAGACGTGAGTTCTAGTTGATAGCGACTTCTTGACAACCTCACCGCATTCAGAGCAGTTTTGGCTGGTATAGGCGGGGTTGACTGCAACAGTTACTCTGCCAAACTTTTTACCAAAATGCTCCAACCACTTCCTGAACTGATACCAACCTGCGTCATTAATAGACTTAGCCAGACAATGATTTTTTACTAGATTTTTAACTCTTAGATCTTCATAGGCCACCAGGTCGTTAGACCGGACTACGCAGCGTGCCGGAGACGAAACCTTAGAAGAGTGCAGCCTTACAACAAAACCTGCCACCTTTGATGCATAGCCTACCAACTATAAAGGCTGCACTCTTCTTGCGGTAACTTCTAACCAGTCTCTTGGCATGCTCTTCACGTCGCCTACTTATACTAAGGTGATGCCTAGCTAGTCTATTAATTGCTTTTTTACGATTGGCTGTTCGCGAAGCGTGGCCTACGGCCTTGCCTTTATTTTTCCGAGAAACTCGGCGTTGATAAAACTTTAATCTCTTTTCCCCAGTCCTGTAAAAACGGGGATTGGGTTCTGTCTTGCCATCAGAATTGGTATAGAACTCTTTTAGCCCTACGTCTAACCCGATAGTCTTTTTTGATGGCTCTATTTCCTCGTTGTTATCAACTGACACGCAAAATTGGACATAGTAGCCATCAGCCCTTTTTACGATCCTGACTCGCTTAATTTGCTTCTTGTCGAAGCGCCACAAGTCCCATGTACCCTTGAGCTTAAGTTTTCCAATCCCTTTATTGTCGCTGAATGTTATTGACTTTTTATCAGGGTAAAGTTTCCATCCTGACTGCTTATATTCGACTGAACGGCAGTGTTTTTGGAATCGGGGAAATCCTTTCTTTCCAGGTACTTTCTTTTTGCAGTTGTCATAGAAACGGGCGATCGATGACCATGCTCTTTCTGAGGCAGCCTGGCGAGCCGTTGAGTTTAACTCATTAGCAAATGGAAATTGATGAGCCAATACTTTACTGTACTTGCTGAGATCAAATTTGTTGGTTCCTTTATTATCCATCCATAACCTTATACAGCTATTACGGATGAATTTTACTGTCCTGATAGCCTCATCAATTGCTGAGTATTGACTCTTTTTTACTTTGACTTTGAATTCCATAATAATCATCGGTTATCGACCTCTACCGCTCTTAATTTATTCTACAACATCTATAGTAAAATTACGGAACATTTTTAGAATATTTTCTCAAGGCGGCTAAAGCCGCTGTGAGTCTTCATCCCCGGTTTAAAAATGCGGGGCTTTCGACTTGTACGTCCCCGGCTAAATAACTTCACCTTCGATCGTTTCAGGAACGATTATATTATTGCCATCTGCAAATATTTCAAAAAGACTGTCAAAAACGCAGGCTACTTGGTCAATACCCTTGTAAACTGTGTTGTTGAGAATCAAGATGGAGTCTTCGGAATAGTCAGAGATAATGTCCTCTAGGTCGGAGTTTGCCCATGCATTAATGTGGTGTTCCCATACCTTTCTCGTTTCCTCTGTTGTTTCATCGGCACGCCAGTTATAATAGGCTACCAAATTGGTGTTCAAGCTCGGTTCCGCGTTCCCAACAGAAGCATCTGCAAGTACTGGAGCGGAAAAACACGCCCAGCAAAGCCCGATTGCGATCGCAGTTAATATCCCGGCTTTTAACCACTTCAAACGTCCCAAAATACTTATATAAATCATAGACTATCTTTTTATAACTCTTCAATAAGCTAACAATACTTTTTAGTTGTGACCTCTCAGCTTTTTGGCTGAGGTATTTATAGCTGCTCAATGAGCAATTGGCAACTTTGGAATCTTCCGGGAAAGTAAAACCAATAAGAGAAGACATCAATATCTAACGGTTCAGTTAGAAATTTTAATCGGATGATATTCGATCGCCATCCAGATACAATCCGTATCTGAATAATACTGATGCCACGGATAGGTATATTGCTGGTTTTCGTGTACTTCACAAAAAGGAACGATCTGGGTGTATCCCTCAGTCATCAAGAGATCTTCATAGAGAGTCCCAAAATCCTCTTCTTTGAACTTCTGCATTCGTCCCTGTCCCAAGACTTGGGTGTGAATTTCAAGAAAGTCATGTTGGTTATGGATGGCACAATTGGTACGAGAAGGGGCATACCAAAGGTTAACTTTAACAGAGAACTTTTCTTGTTGATGGGGTGTACTCGATTGCCTTGCCATAAAATAGGGATCGACTTCTATAATTCCAGCCTCATCTTGAGGAGACTTCCACAGCGGTACATCTTTGGGGAAGTCGATCAAATTACCTAATAGATTCCACCCTGGCTCAAAGACAATCTTGCCGATGTTTTTGCTCTCTACTACCTCCAGCAAAAGTAAGGATTTGGCTTTTTGGACAGTAGTATCTTTGAGGATGGTCGATGAAAAAGCCGGAATAATGCTGGTGTTCGTTTCGCTCAGGTAAGCATCTGTCTCTTCAGGATTAACGGTGATAGTACGACTGTTAATGGGATAATTTTCCACATTTTCAACGTACTTCCCATCTATGTAGGCACCGGAAAAGTTAAGTTGTTTAACTTGGTTAGCTTTCATCGGTTTTTGACACAGAATTAAAGGACTAGCTACCTAAGAGGTTGTCTGATAAGTCTCATTTGCTACATCCAAGCCCCCGTTGGTCCCCCAAGCGAGCAATCCCTCGCTTGGGGGACTTTTAGCAGCAAATTGATTCTTCCCCACCGGTGCGCACCGCATAATTGGGGGGCTAGGGGGCAAAATTCAGTATCAAAAAACTTTTTAGATATCCTCTAAGGCGGAAGGCAAAATGAAGAATGGTGAATGCTGAAAGCAGAATACATAAAGCAGAATTATAAATTCTCATCAATTCTTAATTATACATTCTTAATTATACATTCTTAATTCTTCATTCTTCATTATTAAAACCTCTTATCCAAAAATTGCAGAAGATAAGAAAACTACTCCTACTGAGCAGATACCAAAGCCTAAAATTCGCATCAGTGGGAAGGGTTGATCTCTCCATTGTTTGATCAAGCTCTTACTCAGGTATAGTGCTAGGATGGCGATACCATACTGAATCACACTGAAGCCAATCAGGTAAGCCAAGAGTGGACTGATTTCAGCACCTACAATTGCTTCACCATAGGCATAGCCATGAAAAATACCAGCTAAGCTCGCTAACCCTAGCACTACGGATATATTGGGAATTTTGGCACTCAACAGTAGTCCGCCAAACAGCACCACTGAAGTAGCGATCGCAATCTCTGGTATTGGTAAGTCCATTCCCAGCAAGTGAATACCTGTGCCGACTAGGGTGGTGAGGACAAAAGCACCGGGAATCAGGAAACCACTGGTAAATCCAGCTGCAATTAAGCCAACAGCAATCACAAAGGCGAGATGATCGAAACCAATCACGGGATGACCTAATCCAGACAAAAATCCTGTGATGAAATTATCGGGTCTCTCGCCACCAAAGGGATGGTGAGCCATAGCTTGTTGTGCTGTACTTAAAATCCCCATCCATACCAACAGAGCCATAGCATTAAAGCCAAGTTTCTGGTTTTGGTAACGGGAGATAGAAGACCGATTGCTTGGGGAAAATTTGCTTTTTGACATCTGGTAAATGCTGGTCAATGACTGATAAAAATACTTGCAACAGTTTAGTGCTAATTACCTTGACAGACTAGGCTTTATAAGACTAGCTTGAAAAAGTATAAAGTAGTCTTGTAGCACATTTAAACTGATAAAATAGAAAGTGATAAAGCGTTGAATTTATTAATTTTTAGTCTCTTATCACTTTCTTCTTACTTAGTTACTGTCAGCGCTTTCTTAGGGGTTAGTTACTTTGTAAGCAGTCAGCCGTCAGCCGTCAGCCGTCAGCCGTCAGCCGTCAGCAATCAGTGGTCAGTGCTCAGTGGTCAGCCGTTGGCCTTTGGCACCTCAAGTAGCGTGCGCGTAGCGCTAATCGCTGTTCGCTGATAGCTGATAGCTGATAGCTGATAGCTGATAGCTGATAGCTTACAGATCAAACCTATTAAATACTTTTTACTCAACCACTAGTTCTCAAAAAGGGCATCACAAACGTTACTGGGAAATGTGGTTGCCTACTGACTAATTTTTATGGAAATGCTACATCAGACATCATCTGTACCTCGCAGATGCATTTAACAACAACTGACACCATTGGCGGGCATTCTGACTAAGAGGTGACAGACCTCATCACAGCTGCGGGACAGCGCCGGACTTGCACCGGACTTTCCCCGTTACCTCTGGTGAGTGCTCTTCACCAGAACCGATGGAACTTCAGGTAGTTTAGCACAATCTGACCTATATTATTTGTTAAATATTAATTAAGATATTAATTACGATTAATTAATCTTAATTAATCGTAATTAATTAAAGCGGTTTTTAGTTTAATGAGGTACATAGGATTTTTTCCCTATTCCCTATTCCCTATTCCCTATTCCCTATTCCCTGTTCCCTGTTCCCTGTTCCCTGTTCCCTGTTCACTGTTCACTGTTCCTACGATCTTGGGTTATCCCTTTCCTCGATACTGGGCAACTGACCTACTGCCGGGAGAGGGGTAGCATGGTCATCGGGAACGATTTTTGAACCAAATATTTTAGCGTAAACTTGGGTAAATTCAGCTCCTAAAAAGATAATTTGAGAGGAATAGTATACCCAAGCCAATAAAACCACCAAAGAACCAGCAGCACCGTAACTTGAAGAAAAACTGCTTCTGCCGAGATACCATGACAATAGCCATTTACCCAAGTTAAACAGTAAGGTAGTGATAATTGCTCCAACCCAGACATCCTTCCAGGCAATTTTCACATCTGGCAAGTACTTGTAAACCAGAGCAAACATCAGGCTAAGAATACCAAAGGACACCAGCAAGTCCAGAATTGTCCAGACAAAGTCAAGTTGGTAGAGCCACAGTAAACCCAGTTCCTGGAGAAATTCGCTCTTATAAGACCTCACAGCGGATAAGGCAGTACTGATCACAGCGGATAATAGCAGAAAAAGTCCTACACCCAGCACGGTCAGAAACGAAAGAATCCGTTTTTTCAAAATACCCCAGATGCCCCGTCCTGGTTTCAGCTTCACATCCCAAATCGTATTCAAGGCATCTTGGAGTTCGCCAAATACCCCAGATGCACCGAACAACAGCACCACAATACTAATCAAGGAAGCCAACCCCCCACTAGCATCAGGCCGATTGGCATTAGTAATTGCTGTCTGAATAAACTGTGCCCCCTGTTCCCCAACCAATCCTTGGATTTGTTCTACAATCTCGCCCTTAGCCGCCTCTTCCCCAAAAATAGACCCCACAATTGCGATCGCAATTATTAGCACTGGCGCTAGGGAAAAAATCATGTAATAGGATAATGCTGCTGCTAGTCGAGATGCGTTATCCTCCTTCCATTCTTTAAACGTTTCTTTAAGCAGTCCTAAAATAGCCTTGGGATTCATCACCATCACTCCTGGTCTCATAACTCCTGGGCTTAGTTATATCGGCATCGTTCCAGTTGGAAATACCTGACAATGCCTGAGAATATTCTAGATTGACAATTGATCCCGGTTAACCAACTATGGTTTCATAAGTCAGTTAATCCTAAGCATTCAGCTATCAGCCGTCAGCTATCAGCCAAAGGCCAAGGGCTTTTACCCAGACTTTCCATTCTGATTAATCTCGAACTATTAAATTCTCCCGTTTGCGTATTGCGCATTGCCCATAGGCGCACACTACGCTAACAAGATTTATTTTACGGCGGTTTGCATAACTATCAAGTACACAGGATTTTCTCTTTCTTCCCTCTTCCGAACGCGCCCCGCGTGGCCTACGGCCTCAGTCCCTGCTCCGAAGTCCCTGCTCCCTAAAACCCAAGAATTTGTACCTGACTGAATTGCAAACCGCTGTAAGCATGATAGCTGACAGCTAGTGGGGTAAGCTAATTGCATAAAAACCAATAACATCTTAAGTTACCCATGATTGAAAACCAATTTGTAACCAACTTCGTCTCCTCCTTATCCAAACGTGGCAAACTACCAATTAGCTTTGTACTTCATTGGGAAGATGGGTCAAGCACCACTATGGGAGAAGAGAAACCGATCTTGGATATATACATCAAAAATCCAGCTGGTCGAAAAGCTTTCATGTCTTTAGACGAATTACTGATACTGGAAGCTTACATCAAGGGTGATATTGATCTCGAAGGGAACTTAATCAACGCCATGTCGTTCCAGGAGCTGTTATCCGATCAGCATATTTTGCTAAAGATAGGTCGCCGACTCAAACCCATCTTACTTGGGCGGGAAAAATGCAATCCAGATTGGATATCAAAGCATTATGACTCCAATAATATCCAATTGTTCGCCATGGATACCGATTACAATACTTATACTCCTGGGATATATGATAAAGATGAGGATAGCCTAGAGGTTGGAGCTGAACGCAAGTTAGACTTTGCCTTTCAATCTCTTAATCTCAAACCGAATGATTCGGTACTCGATATTGGCTCTGGCTGGGGCGGTTTCCTGCGTTTTGCCGCACGCCGAAATATCCGTGTGACTGGAATTACCTTATCTAAGCACCAAAAACAGTATGTAGAAGATTTAATTGAAAAAAATAACTTTGATGCAGAGGTCAAGTATCAAGACTTTTTCTCTTTCCAACCCAGCCAGAAATATGATGGCATAGTCATGATGGGGGTAATCGAAGATTTGTCAGATTATCCTCGCGTGATGGAGCGTCTCTTGAACTATCTTAAACCTGGCGGACGAGTATATCTCGACTTTGCCTCAGACAAAGAGTCATTTGTTACGCACAGTTTTATTACCAAGTATATCTGGCCGGGGACCTTTCGGATGGTGTATATGACGGAATTTATCGATGCTGTTAGAGAATCACCATTTGAGATCCAAGCCATCTATAATGACCGTCGCAACTATTATCTTTGGGCTAAGGGTATGTATGAGCGCTGGATGGAAAAAAAAGCAGATATTATCGACAAGTCAAATGAACAAATCTGGCGCACGTTCCGGATACTTTTTGCGGCGACAGCGGGTACCATGATCCAATCATCATACTATGCGACGGCCTATCGGGTGGTTTTAGAATTACCCGAGGATCATAAGTCTTTACAATAAGTGTGGTCAGACCTAGATTCCTAGAGCAATTTTGAATTGATGGTAATCGTTTAGCTTCTAGACTTATAGCGTTTCTCATAGTAATTAGCTACACAGGTTTTTTTCCCTCTCCCCTCACTAGGAGAAAGGCTAAGCAGGTAAACAAAATTAATTACACATTTTACAAAACTCAAAGTATTACAATGTAAGGGTTACAGAGATTGGGAGTAGGTAATTAATTCTGTGTAGGTGCTTATATGTCTGCTTCCAAATCAGATTACTATTGGAGTAAGCATTCAGCTATCAGCCGTCAGCCGTCAGCTAGGAGGTAGTAAATAAGCTTACGAACGAGTATGGCTGGTTGACAATCCCTGCTCGTTTTACTGATCCGAACCAGTGCAGTTAAAGCGCCGAATCGCTAATAGCTGATAGCTGATAGCTGATGGCTGAATGCTTACCTATTGAAAAAGTCGCCCTCAAGAATTTCCCATGGGGCTAGATCAACCATAGGGAGTCGTTAAAGAGTACTATTAGACTACTATGATTTGACTCAGGGAAGTTTGACAATAGTTGCTCTATGCCCGCACTGACCACAAAACCTGCCAACCCTACCTTTCCCCTCACCGCCGTGGTGGGTCAAGAAGCTATTAAACTCGCCCTCCTCCTCGCGGCCATTGACCCTGGATTAGGAGGCGTTGCGATCGCAGGACGCCGTGGCACAGCTAAATCAGTGATGGCACGGGCAATCCACACTCTGCTCCCCCCAATTGAAGTGGTTAAGGGTTCCTTGAGTAACTGTACTCCAGAAGAAGAAGAGTTACAGGTTGACCAGTTGAAGGTTGACGGTTCTCCAGATACCGAAATCATCCCAGCTCCCTTCATCCAAATTCCTCTAGGAGTTACTGAAGACCGACTCCTGGGTTCAGTGGATGTGGAACAGTCTGTCAAACAAGGGGAACCTGTCTTTCAACCAGGATTACTTGCCCAAGCTCATCGGGGTGTGTTGTATGTGGATGACATTAACCTCCTTGATGACCAAATTGCTAATCAGCTACTGAGTGTTTTAACCGAAGGGCGGAACCTAATTGAGCGAGAAGGCATTAGTTTCCAACATCCCTGCAAACCAATTTTAATTGCCACTTACAATCCCGACGAGGGACCATTACGGGAACATTTATTGGACAGAATTGCCATTACCCTCTCTGCTGACGGTGTTTTGGCATTAGAGCAACGGGTGGAGGCAGTAGAACAAGCGATCGCATACGCTAACTCTCCCCAGCAGTTTCTGGAGGAATATCAGGAGGATCTTGATACCCTCAAGACGGATATTATTCTAGCGCGAGAGTGGCTCAAGGATGTTGAGATTACCCATGACCAAATTACCTATCTCGTCAATGAAGCCATCCGAGGTGGTGTCCAAGGTCATCGGGCAGAACTGTTTGCCGTTCGAGTTGCAAAAGCTGCAGCAGCCTTAGAGGGTCGTCAGACAGTTAATTCCGAGGATTTGCGTCGGGCGGTGGAATTGGTAATTGTCCCCCGTGCCACTATGGTAGAAACACCACCAGAAGAAGCACCACAACCTCCTCCTCCCCCACCCCCACAAGATCAATCTCAGGAAGAGCAAGACCAAGAGGAAGACAAAGAGGACGACAATGACTCAGAGGAGCAAGAACAGGAAGCTCCGAATATCCCGGAAGAGTTTCTCTTTGACCCAGAAGGGGTGATCCTTGACCCGAGTGTGCTCTACTTTGCCCAGATGGCACAACGGCAAGGTAAGTCCGGAAACCGTAGCATTATCTTTTCAGAAGACCGGGGTCGGTATGTCAAACCGATACTACCGAAGGGTAAAGTAAGGCGGATTGCTGTAGATGCCACCCTCAGAGCTGCTGCACCCTATCAAAAAGCTCGTAGGCAACGTCATCCTAACCGTCGGGTTATTATCGAACAAGGGGATTTACGATCCAAGCGGTTAGCCCGAAAAGCTGGCTCCTTGGTAGTTTTTGTGGTAGATGCGTCAGGGTCTATGGCTCTAAACCGGATGCAATCTGCTAAAGGAGCAGTGATGCAGCTTCTGACGGAAGCTTATGAAAACCGTGACCAAGTCTCCCTGATTCCCTTCCGGGGAGAACAAGCAGATGTGCTGTTACCCCCTACCCGTTCTATTGCTTTAGCAAAGCGGCGTTTAGAGCGATTACCTTGTGGTGGTGGTTCCCCTTTAGCTCATGGATTGACTCAGGCAGTGCATGTGGGTATGAATGCTCAATTGTCTGGGGATATTGGTCAAGTGGTAATTGTGGCAATTACTGATGGTCGGGGCAATATTCCCTTAGCTCGTTCCTTGGGAGAACCTCTACCAGAAGGCGAAAAGCCAGATATTAAAGGGGAATTGTTGGAAATTGCCGCTCGCATTCGAGCTAATGGGGTTCAATTATTAGTGATTGATACCGAGAGTAAGTTTGTTTCTACTGGTTTTGCTAAGGAATTGGCCAAACAAGCAGGTGGGAAGTATTATCATTTACCGAAAGCTACAGATAAAGCGATCGCAGCTATGACTAAGAATGCGATCGCTGATATCACATCTCGGTAAATAGCAAAGGGAACAGCGGATCTGGGAATAGGGAACAGCGGATCTGGGAACAGCGGATCTGGGAACAGCGGATCTGGGAACAAAATTCTCATATCATGTCCGGAGAATTAGTGATAAAAAACTTTCTCCCTTGAAACCTTACTCCTTTACTTCAGCATAGCTGCCATTCCCCTCCTGGGAGGGGTTAGGGGTGGGTGCCAAATGCCTTCGATTCGCAAAAGTGTAAGTATTCAACCAGAAATGAGATCACAATTCAGTCCATTCATTAGCTGACGGCTGACGGCTGATAACTGAATGCTTACCTGCGATATTCCTTTGGCGAAAGGGTGTCTAGTTAATAAAGTTGATAGAATTTGCCCAAAAGATGACCCACTATTGAATCAACAACCATGAAACGCCGAAAATTTTTTAGTAACGCTGCGATTGGTGCAGCCAGTACAGCTGCCTTAGCCTCCTGTAATCAAACTAGTACAGGACCCGTTGCTCAATCCGGCAGTCAGCCTATAGTTCGATGGAAAATGGTCACCAGCTGGCCAAAATCCCTTGATACTATCTATGGGGGAGCTGATACTGTCTGTAAGCGGGTCAGTGCAATGACCAATGGGCGTTTCCAGATTACCCCCTCTGCTGCTGGTGAAATTGTACCAGGATTAGCGGTTCTCGATGCCGTGCAACAGGGAACCGTTGAGTGTGGTCATACCGCTAGTTACTACTACGTTGGCAAAAATCCAGCCTTAGCATTCGGCACTAGTGTACCCTTTGGTCTAACCGCTCCACAACAAAATGCCTGGTTGTACCACGGTGGTGGCTTGGAATTACTTCAGGAACTCTATGCTGACTTTGGCGTGATTAATTTTCCAGCGGGTAACACCAGTGCTCAGATGGGAGGTTGGTTCAAGAAACAAATTAATTCTGTAGCTGACCTGAAGGGATTAAAAATGCGTATCCCTGGATTAGGAGGTAAAGTGATGGAGCGCTTGGGGGTGAATGTCCAAGTATTACCTGGGGGTGACATTTTCCTTGCCCTAGACCGGGGAGCCATTGATGCTGCTGAATGGGTTGGTCCCTATGATGATGAGAAGCTGGGCTTGTACAAAGCAGCTAAGTTCTATTATTATCCCGGCTGGTGGGAACCCGGACCAACTCTAGAGGTACAGGTTAATAAAAAAGCTTGGGATAAGTTGCCTAAGGACTATCAGGAAATCTTTAAAGATGCCGCCAGGTACGCCAATATCAACATGGGGGCTAAGTATGATGCTTTGAATGGAGCGGCATTGGAACGCTTGATTAAAGCGGGTGCTAAGTTGACTCCTTACTCTCAAGACATTTTGCAGGCGGCTGAGAAAGCATCATTCGATTTATTTGAGGAAGATGCTAGCAAAGATCCCAAGTTTAAGAAGGTTTATGAACAGTGGAAGGGGTTTCGCAAGCAAATTTACAAGTGGCATGGCACAAATGAATTGAGTTTTGCTAATTTCGCCTTTTCTCGGAACTAGAGCACTATCGTAATCTTAAATTACTGAATAACTGCCAATCTTAGCTTTGATTGGGAAGCAGCCAGTTAAGCTGAACAATACTGTCGATTAGGGAATTTTTACCAAATTTTATCTATGAGGGGTGACACCCCTCGCTAAATTTGTTATATTGAGATCAGTAGATAGATGCACCCTGATGATCCAGAGAGTCTTTTTGACGGCTCTCTTATTTTTTTTTTTGGGAAAATTGATACGTGAACATATAGCACTACCCATTTAGATTAGGACATTCCTAAATTCCAAAACTTAGTCATAGCTTACTTTTGACTTCTGACTTCGAACCTTGCTGACTTGCGCGTAGCGCTATACCTAGGGTCAGCTGCTTGGAAAATTCTTAAATGAGGGGTGACACCCCTCACTAAATCTGTTATATTGAGATCAGTAGATAGATGCACCCTGATGACCTAGAGAGTCTTTTTGACGGCTCTCTTATTTTTTTTGGAAAAGCGATTGGTGCTTTGCCACCAAATAAAAAAGCGCTCCCTTTTTGGAGAGCGCTGATAGGGGGTACTTGTGTACTCCCCTAGGGGTGATGAGATTAAACTCTTATTAGCCGTTGATAACTGGAGCAGTCAAAGCTACGGGAGTAGCTTCAGCCGCAGCTAGGTCTAGAGGGAAGTTGTGAGCGTTACGCTCGTGCATGACCTCGAAACCTAGGTTGGCACGGTTGAGTACGTCAGCCCAGGTGTTGATCACGTGACCTTGTGAGTCAATGATGCTCTGGTTGAAGTTGAAGCCATTCAGGTTAAATGCCATGGTGCTGATGCCCAGTGCAGTAAACCAGATGCCGATTACAGGCCATGCACCTAAGAAGAAGTGCAAGGAACGGCTGTTGTTGAAGGAAGCGTATTGGAAGATTAAACGACCGAAGTAGCCGTGAGCTGCCACGATGTTGTAAGTTTCTTCCTCTTGACCGAACTTGTAACCATAGTTCTGAGACTCAGTTTCGGTGGTCTCACGTACTAAGGAGGAGGTTACCAAAGAACCGTGCATTGCAGAGAACAAAGAACCACCGAATACACCAGCTACACCTAGCATGTGGAACGGGTGCATTAGGATGTTGTGCTCAGCTTGGAACACGAACATGAAGTTGAAGGTTCCGCTGATACCTAGAGGCATTCCATCGGAGAAAGAACCTTGTCCAATTGGGTAGATCAAGAATACGGCGCTAGCAGCTGCAACGGGTGCGCTGTAAGCGACGCAGATCCAAGGACGCATACCTAAGCGGTAGCTTAGTTCCCACTCACGACCCATGTAGGCGAATACACCAATTAGGAAGTGGAACACTACCAACTGGTAAGGACCACCGTTGTAAAGCCACTCATCGAGAGAAGCAGCTTCCCAGATTGGGTAGAAGTGTAAGCCAATGGCGTTAGAAGAAGGAACAACAGCACCAGAGATGATGTTGTTTCCGTACATCAGGGAGCCAGCAACGGGCTCGCGGATACCATCGATGTCCACAGGAGGAGCAGCGATGAAAGCAATGATGAAGCAGGTGGTAGCAGCTAGCAAAGTTGGGATCATTAATACACCAAACCAACCTACATAGAGGCGGTTGTTGGTGGAGGTGACCCAATTGCAGAACTGAGACCACACAGAGGTGTTGCTCTGCTGTAATACAGTAGTCATGTTCTTATGATTGCGGGTATGAATATGAAGTTATCGAGGTTCGTCCGGCTTGTTTGCGCCTTCATGTATTTATATTAAGCAATATACTAAGTTTTGTAAAGGGTTTTCGGAGTAATTTCCCCTCAGGTTATTAAATAATGTAAATAAGTAAAAGTTATATTAAGTAAAGCTTGACAAATAAAGATTAATGTTATAAAGGAAGAATAGGTAAACCAAAATAGCGATCGCATACAAAATAGCGATCGCGAAGCGTGACCAAAGGTCAATCGCATAAAAGTAAAGGCGCTCCATTGAACGCCTCTATATATAGAGCCTGAGATATAGAGCCTGAGCCTGGTTCTTGCCCTAAGTCGTAACTTAGAAAGCTACTTACGACTCAGCACTCAACACTTAGCACTTAAAAAACATCAACCAGGAGGCCACTTCATTTGGCGTTGACCCAAGATGTGCAAATGAAGGTGATCAACCGTTTGACCACCATCAGCACCATTATTAATCACCAGTCGATAGCCATTGGTCAAACCGACTTGGTCAGCAACTTGCTTAGCAGTTAACAGCAGGTGTCCCATCAGGGCTTGATCTTCCGACTCAGCTGCTGCCAGTTGAGGAATGGGCTTCTTGGGAATTACCAGAATATGAACTGGTGCCTGAGGGTTAATATCCTTGAAAGCAAGGGCTAAATCGTCTTCATAAACAATATCCGCTGGGATTTCTCGGCGGATAATCTTGCTAAAGATGGTTTCGCTCATAGCAGCTGCCAATACTATGTTTACTAGATCAGATGCAATTGTGACACAAAATGTCAGGTAGCTATAGCATTGTTATTTGAGTTGTGAACATAGTCGCGCTTGGGAAAGGCAAGAGGCATGCTAGCATGCCTCTTGCCTATTGCCTTTTGCCTTGTTAAAACACATTGAAAATACGTTTTAGCTTAATCCTTACCATCAGCCCCTACACTTATAGCGAGGGGCTAATGCCCTCAATCTAATGTTCCATTCGTATGGGTGGAGTCATCATAATCGGTCCTGTTCTAGGAAAAGGTATGGGCCCGGTTTTAGGAAAAGGTCTGGGCCGTGGATCTTCAAAAACAGGAGGTGTTGGTTGGGGTATTGGGCGTGGACATTTGGGAAAAGGTTCTGGGTGTTCGGGCATGGGAACTGCCGTAGGTGCTTGACACAGAATGTATGGTGTTTGGGGAGTCGGACCACATCCACCCTGAACCATAGTATCTTGCTGATCTAGATCATTGAGAAAGGTTTCCTCATCGGATAACAACTCAAAACCGATGGGTAACTCAGAAATTTCCATTATTAGTTTTCCTCCATAGGAGTATGACGGATGACTTTCTTCAAGATTTCTGTAAGTCTACAAATTCTGTTTTAGAGAAAAATCTCAGTTTCGTCTCGCCATTTTGGCGAGTTTTTAGTGGAAAACTAGAGTATCAATAGATCAATAGATAAAGAGAAATGGGATAACTCCGTAAGCATTCAGCTATCAGCTAATGCGCTACAGATGGTGCTACTTGAGGTGCTATCAGCTAATGCGCGTTTGCCCACACTAATTGAGGTGTTTATGGGGAAAGTGCCAGCATCGAAGCCTGTGCCACGCTACTAATCGGTGCTTTTGAATAAAATAAGCTGACCGCTGAGTGCTGACTGCTGAATGCTTACATAACTCCTGAAACTATAACAGTCTCATTATTGATTGTTCACTGTTGAGTGTTGATTGTTGTACGGTTAGGCACAAGACTTTCCCCTACTATCGGTTAATGTCTCAAGGGTAAACAACAAACATTTTCTCTTTAAGTTGTGCATCTACTGATCATCTACTGATATTTTGGAACCACTATCATCTGAAACGATTTCCTCATATCTATTGGATATAGGACTGTGTACCCCGTCAGACCTAGAATCTATCCAGGTAGAATCGGCTCCCCCTGCTAAGAATTTCAATTTACTGGTGAGCTTTTCAGATCATCGTCAGCTACTGGTTAAGCAGGAAAGACCCCATCATGGTGGTATTATAAATCATGAATTTTTCAATGAGTGGCAATTTCATCGCTGGCTGCAGCAGTTGCCAGACCAGGACTGTCTAGCTTCATCAGTTTCCCAGATCCTTCATTTTGATCCCGATCATTGCATCCTGGTCTACAACTATCTAAATAACTATCTCGACCTGTTTAGTTTCTACTATCAAAACCAAATTTTCCCTGAAGCGATCGCAACTGATATCGGAACAGTTTTAGCCAACCTCCATCGTGTTACCTTCAATCAACCAGAATGTCGGAATTTTCTAGACCAGGTACCAAACGGGAAATCTCCCTATCGGTTTGGCAATCCAGCTAAAGGAATCGGACGGCTGAGCCCAGAAATGTTTGGCTCAATCCCTAACAATGCCTTAAAGTTCTTTGTTCTCTATCAACGTTACCCCAGTCTGGGAAATGCGATCGCAGATTTGGAAACTGACTGGCATCCGAGTTGCCTAACCCACAATGACTTAAAATTGAACAACATTTTGGTTCATAGAGAGTGGGAGCAATTCTCAACATCTTCACCACCCGATCAGAGCATGGTGCGACTGATTGATTGGGAACGTTGTGCCTGGGGAGATCCAGCCTTTGACCTTGGAACCATAATCGCCAGCTACCTGGGAATCTGGTTAAGTAGCTTAGTAGTAGACCCCACGATTAAATTAGAAGAATCCTTGCGTCTAGCAGTGACTCCTTTGCAGGTGCTTCAACCGTCCATCGCTGCTCTAACCCAAGCCGATCTTACCGCTTTTCCCGGGATTGAGTCAGCTCGTCCCAACTGGCTTAAACGAGTGGTTCAGTTTACCGGTTTGGCACTGATTCACCAAATTCAGGCAATGATTTACTATCAGAAATCCTTCGACAATACTGGAATCTGTATGCTCCAGGTTGCCAAAAGTCTACTCTGCCGACCAAAACAATCTGTGCCAACAGTTTTTGGGATCTCAGAATCAGAACTGATATCAAATCCGGTAATCCCCTAGAAAAGGGTTTTGAGGATACCTGTGAATTGTCAATTGAAAACCGCTATATAGACCTCATCTAATTTTACTTTAAATTACGATGCTATTTGACAACCCTTTTCCCAATCAACAGCAAGCAGCTCTGGAAGATATTGTTAACAACATTGAAATCCAGTCCAATTTTTGTATCAACCATCCCAACTATCAACCCTTCACCATACCTGATCAAACAGTAGCCCGCTTTCAGCAACTTCCTCAAGACATACAGCATAAGTATCTCAGCCTACTGCTGAGAAATTTCCTCTACGGCATTTATTACAATGGCTATCTGCGCACTCCCCTGGCACTCAACACAAGTCGCGCGGATATAGCACCCCATCAAAACTTAGAGAACAATACCCTGCTGGGAATAGACCTAGATTTTTACCAACGACTCCACGCCAACAATCAAGGCACAGGCTACTTTGATCCCAATTGGCAGGTAATCTCAGAAGAAACCGATGGTTCAATAGCCGTCACCAAAGGGAGTTTGACTATGCATATTGAACGGGAGATTCATCTCAAACGTGAGGAAAAATCTGCTACCATCGGTAGCATCGTTGCCATCCGGATGCCCAAGAATTTGAGGCAAAACGGCTTTTATGTAGCAGTGGGTAATGTTGGTCAAGAGCGACAGGGCAATGGTGATATCGATTCTAAAACAGCGCGAATCTATTTTAATCTGACACCAGATGGAGCCCTGGCTGTCATGGATAGCATGACAAAATATTTGAATGCAGCAGCAATTCCTTTCACATTTAAAGTTCTATACAATCCATCGGAATACAAACGCCATGACTGCGGAGTACTCTACTTTGAGCGCTGTGATTCTGAAGTTGTCTTTGGGGTGATGCAAACCATATATCTAGCAAACCGCTGCCATTTTCGCCCAGAAGTACCTTTATTCACCAAGTTTTTGGCACCGGGACTGAGTTTTGCCGAAGAACCAACCCAAAAATTTACCTCTCAAGAAAGTTTTGGCATGAACCGCTGCCAAATTGTAGCCAATGGTTTAATGCAGGCTTGGCAAAACGGTAATAACACTCCAGAGGAGCGCCTCAACGCTATCCGCCAACAATTTTCTCAGTTAGGAATTGAATGGGAACGTCCTTACCTCAATGGTGAGTGACATCTTCCGCACCCCCGCCCGACAATTCCCACACTCCCCGTTTGACCATGATGTCAAAAACCTACCCTTGTGAGCTCCCCATCTGCCGATATCCCCATCTCCCCAAAGCGCGCCTCTTCACAATTTCAATACAATTTCAATGTGTGACAGCTTAGTAGGATCCGGAGGGAGACCTTACAGGTATAGTCCCTGGGTAAGTCATAAAAAACTATAGCGCTACACCAACCAAGTCCACCTAGATGGACTTGGTTGGTGTAGCCGAAAGCTTTAGCCTTAGGCCATTAGACTGAGTGATCCTCGCTGCCACCATCCAAGTCATCAGTCTCAAGACGGAAGTGGCAATTGACCTCAGGTATATTTAGCGTCTTTAAGAAAAATTCATCAAAAATTTTTAGCTCTGTCAGGATTTTATGAAAAACTCATGAAAGTTATATTAGTCATTCATCCGGGATTATACAGAACACTTATTGACCAACGTCACTGCTGACAAATGAGTAATGCTAAATGCTTACTTATATGGTAACGATAGAAAATAAAAAATGGGGAATTTGTATCCATTTTTTATTTTTACCACCGGTTAATTTACCCGATGAATTATACCTATTAATCAGTCGAAAAATAAGTGAGAGGTAAACTAGGATTTTCCCTACTAGGTAAGGTAACAAAAGGCATTAGGTATCAATAATTAAAACCATTAACCATTAACCATTAACCTTGCTCTAACCCTCAACCCGAAATTGAAAGAGTAATATAAATTCTACCATTGCCTGAATCAAGGGCGGAGGAGCCGTAGGTATATGTACGGTTAAAACCTAGGGTGTTAATAGGATTGCTAAACTTTCTACACAATTCCTACATAGTTTAAATCTACTCTCTAAAAAGTCACGATTTAATCGACATTATAATTTATATTTCATCATGATGCAGTCAACGTTAAAGACTTCTGGCCAGGCAGGCTTCATAAATGAAGCTGCTGTAGTGCAGTTACCGATCCGCTTGAGCAGACTCGAAGCAATAGAATTTAAAGAAACTTGTGATCAGCTTCTCCAAAAACCTTATTGTCCTAAGCTGATTATTGCAGACTTAAGTCAGACAGAGTTTATCGATAGTAGCGGCATTGGTGCCTTAGTAAGGAATCACAAAATCACTCAGGAAAACGGGGGATCACTAATACTAAGGGGTATAACTTCTCCAGTTATGGCTGTCTTAGTCATGACTGGGCTAGACAAAAAATTAATTCTAGACGCTTCATATAACCTGACAACAATAGCTGTCAATTGGTCAAAGGCTCAGTTACCAACAACTCACCCATCTACACGCTCTTGGGCTAAGCGATGCTTAGACATAGTGGGGGGAATAGTAGGTTTAGGAATTACGGCCATATTATTTATTCCCATTGCGATCGCGATTAAACTCGACAGTCCTGGCCCCATCTTGTTTAGTCAAATTCGCTGTGGTTGGATGGGTAAGGAATTTCGGATCTGGAAATTCCGCTCAATGTATACTGATGCGGAAACCCAGAAAGATAGCGTTCAAAATCAAGCTAAGGATGGCAAGATATTCAAAAACGAAAATGACCCTAGAATCACCAGGGTCGGTCGGTTTTTGCGGAAAACTAGTTTGGATGAACTACCTCAGTTCTGGAATGTCATTAAAGGTGAAATGAGTTTGGTAGGTACTAGACCACCGGTACCTAAGGAAGTGGAAATCTATGAGGTTCCAGAGTGGCAACGGTTGAATGTTAAACCGGGAATGACTGGAGAGTGGCAGGTGCATGGGCGATCGCAAGTTCGGGATTTTGCAGATATAATTAAACTGGATTTACGCTACCAACGAAACTGGAGCTTAATGTATGACCTTAAGCTCATTATAAAAACAATTTTTATCTTGTTGTCGAAAAATAATGGAGCCGTTTAGGCTCAAAAATATCTCGGCAAAATTCCGGATACAAATTAAATCTAATGGTAAATAGATTAGAGTATTCTCTAGGAATAGGTTTTCCAATAAACAAGCATGAAAGTTGCCCTAGTTCATGATTATCTAACGCAAAAAGGTGGAGCAGAACGGGTATTTGAACTGCTTTGTAAGCGCTTCCCTAGTGCTGATGTGTTCACATCCTTGTATGATTCCCAGAACACCATTGACCTAGGTGAGCGCCTAGTGCATACCACCGGACTTCAGAACATTCCAGGGTCAACGAAATACTTCAGACTCTTGGCTCCGTTTTACTATCCAGCTTTTCGAGCCTTGGATTTAGAAAATTACGATTTGATTATCAGTAGTTGTTCAAGCTTCGCAAAGGCGGTCAAGAAAAAATTAGGAGCCAAGCATGTTTGCTTTTGCCACAATGTCACCCGTTTTTTGTGGGATACGCAAACTTACCTCAAGGAGTATGGAGAATATAGAGCGTTTTCTCCTGTCATTGATAAAGTCTTCCAGTTGATCAGAAAAGTAGACCTGGACTATGCCCAGGAGCCGGACATTTACATTGCTAACTCGACCACTGTCGCTCGGCGTATCCAGAATATCTATGGTAAGCCAGCCATGACGGTCAACTATCCAATTAATAGCCATAAATTTGTGTTTTCCGACCAAAAGGAAGACTTTTACCTAGTATCATCTCGTTTACTGGGTTACAAGCGTATCGATCTGATTATCGAGGCGTTTAATTGGCTAGGCTGGCCCTTATTAATATCTGGTGATGGTCCAGAGCGAGAGCGTCTAGAATCTAAAGCTTTGGACAATATTCGATTCTTGGGATACGTCAGCGATAAACAGCGTTGTCATTTGATGGCAAAAGCTCGTGGGGTGATCGTGGCGGCTTTAGAAGATTACGGTTTAGTGCCAATCGAAGCCAACGCCAGTGGGACTCCAGTAATTGCCTACGGTGCAGGTGGTGTTTTGGATACTCAGATACCAGGGACGACAGGGGTGTTTTTTAAACGGCAAACACCGGAAGCACTCCAAGCTGCACTACTTGAGGCTAGGGAAATTCCCTGGAATTATGCCAAAATCCGAGACCATGCCCTGAGTCATTTCACTGAAGACGTTTTCTTTAATACAGTTGGGCAAATTATTGATAAAACGGTCAGGGGACAGCCTGTTAATTTCAGCCATTCGTTACGCCATTCAACCAAGGTTCCCACTTTAGCTAGGTGACAGGATAGTGGCTGGGCTGATTTTAGATTTTAGATTTTGGATTTTGGATTTTTTCGTTGATTTCTTGGGATTTATACGGGTCTATACTCCAAAATCATCAGATCCAATCTGGTGGACTAATCAATATAGTCCTGCTCGGGTGACTGGTGATGGGTAATAGATAATATCAGGTCCGGTTGACTACTTCTTCTTATACCCTTTCTCTAAAAGGGATGCAACCTATGATTGTCGGTTCATTGGTAATGGGTAATGGGTAATGGGTAATCATACTCCAATTCCTAATTCCCTATTCCCAAAAGGTAGGGAAAATTTGTTGCAGGTATCCATGATAATTTTGCTTACCAGAGATTGAACATATTTCAAGGGCAAATTTTCAATGGTTAATGGTTAATTTAAAATTAACTTTCCAAAAAAAATCAAAAATCCTATCGAATATGAACAAAGTGATTAACCGGATTTTATCTAAACCAATTACTAATCATCCCGGGAATATTTTAGACTTGATTCACTGGAATTGATGTCAATTTAAAATCCAATCCAAACTTGTCAATCATTAATCTAAAATCCCATGAAGGAACTTGATTTAAACGCAGCAGGTGAAACAGATGCAGGGTATGGCCAACTGTTGGCAGTTTTGTGGCGCAGACGCTTGTGGATTATAAGTGTACTGTTGACAAGCTTGCCGATTGCCTTCTATATCACTCTCAAGAAAGAGCCGAATTATATCAGCTCTCTACAGCTGTTGGTGGAGCCTAATTATATAGATAAAACACGAGGAATAGAGAGTCAGTTTACTGAGTCCACTGTTGATATCGACTATGCTACTCAGTTACAGCTGATGCGTAGTTCTGAATTGATTCAACGAGCAGTGGATTTGCTTCGTGATGACTACCCAGATATCACAGTCGGTGATATTAGAGGCTCCTTAAGATTAGCTCAAGTACTGCAGGGTAAAACCGAAACTAAGGTATTTCAAGCGGTCTACACCAGCAATGACCGGATTAAAACTCAAAAAGTACTGCAAGCTATTCAAAAGGTTTATCAAGATTACAACCTAGAGCAGCAGGAAATGCGGTTGAATAAAGGTCTTGCTTTTATCAATCAGCAGTTGCCAACAGCTCGTAATAATCTTGAGCAAGCTGAGCAACGGCTAGAGCAGTTTCGCAAGAGCAAAAACCTGATTGATCCCTCACAACAAGCTCTAGCTGTCAGTCAAACTCTGAATGGGATTGAACAGGAGCGCCGAGCCATCCGCGCTCAGTACATGGAAACTCAAACTCGCTACCAGGCTGTTCAGCAAAAACTGGCTCGTTCACCGCAAAATGCCTTGACCTCGTCCCGCTTGAGTCAATCTGGGCGCTATCAAAATTTGCTCAATGAAATCCAAAGAATAGAACTGGCTTTGGTGGAGCAAAGTCGGATTTATACTGAAGCTCATCCTAGAATTCAAAAATTAATTGAACAGCGTCAGAGTGTGTTTGCGCTCTTGCAGGAAGAGACTAGACGGGTTTTAGGGCAAGTTCCGACTAAACTGGTTACCACTGGCAATAACCTCCTGACAGAAGGACAGCTCGGTGGTGTGGATCTCAATCTGGTCAACGAACTAATCACCTCGCAAATTAATCTAGTCAGTCTACAGACTCGTGATCAAGCCCTGGCCAAAACAGAGCAGGAAATCCGTATCCAACTCAGGGAATTCCCAGCCCTGATTGCTCAGTACAATCGTCTACAACCCCAAGTAGCAATTCAACAAAATACTCTGCAGCAGCTACTACAAGCACGGCAGGAGTTAAGCATCGAATTGGCTCGGGGGGGATTTAACTGGCAAGTTGTAGAAGCACCTTTACCGGGCTCGAAGACCGGTCCTAATATGACCCAAGACCTATTATTGGGTGCAGTGGTTGGGTTATTTCTCGGTGGTGTGGCTGCCTTTGTGCGGGAAGCCATGGATGATGGAATTCATACCTCTGATGATTTGAAAAATCAAGTGGCTCTACCCTTGCTAGGTATGATTCCACAGTTGCCGGAAGGTAAAATCAGTAAACCTGTTCTGAATCTAGGTTTGAGCCAGTCCGAGAGAACACTTCCGATGATGGAACTGTTGGGATGGCGACCATTTCAGGAAGCACTGGACATGATTTATGTGAATATCCAGTTGCTCAATTCTGGTTCTGAGCTGAAATCCCTGATGGTTACGTCAGCGCTGTCTGGTGAGGGGAAGTCAACTCTGGCGTTGGGTTTAGCCTTGAGTGCTGCTCGTTTACATCGACGAGTACTGCTAATTGATGTAGATATGCGCCGTCCGAGGTTGCACCAACAACTTGGCCTCTCCCATCAGGAAGGACTTTCTACTTTATTGGAAGATGATACTGCTACACCCAGCCCAGTTAGTATCTCACCTTTGGGGTCAACCATTGATGTTTTGACTGCTGGACCAACCCCAATTGACCCAGTTAAGCTGCTGGGTTCTAAACGGATGAAGAACTTAATGGCAGAGTTTCAGCAGACCTATGATCTGGTGTTGCTGGATACTCCCCCAGTGTTAGGTATGGTGGATGCACTCCAAGCAGCATCTTTGTGCCAAGGTGTGGTGATGGTGGGACGCCTAGAGCGAGTTACTCAATCTCAACTCAGCCAGGCTACTGCTATACTCAGGAATTTAAACCTGATGGGAATCATTGCTAACGGGGTGAAGAGTTCTAATCAGAACTACGCTTACTATGGTTCGCGAAACAACCATGCTGCTATTGAACCACAGCAGCCTGTATCTGATCTTCAAGAGTCTCCACAACTAGAGCGTCAGTTCAGCAATCATGTCAAGTCTCGTTGATTTTTTTGTTAATTGAAAATTGAAACTTGTTAATTGTTAAGTAAGCATTCAGCCATCAGCCGTCAGCCGTCAGCCGTCAGCCGTCAGCCGTGAGCTAAAAGCTCACGCTACGCGAACAGCTGACGTAACTCAGCATTATTCCAATGCTTACCTGTTTGATTCAAAAGCACCTCAAGTAGCACCATCTGTAGCGCATTAGCTGATACGCGACACGCTTATAGCACCATCTGTAGCGCATAAACTGATAGCTAATAGCTGATAGCTGATCGCTTACGTTTAAAGTTTCAATTAACGAAAACCTGAGAATGATACGTATTAAACCTGACAGGATCTAAAGTTTAAGTTTTGATTTTCGTGAAATGGAGTAACTATTTATGACGACTTCCAGAATCATACTAACAACCTCCAAAATCTCAATCCTAGATATCGATGATGAGGCAGAGTCAGCAGTTAGTTCTTTGCCTCCCTGCAAGCTCAAGTGGCGACAGAAACAGTTGTGGGTACTCCCTCTCCAAAAAAATGAACAGCATTATCTACCTCCGTTGCAAAGTCAGTCTTGGTTAAGTAATTGCTTGCAACGCTCGTCGGTAGGGCTGGTTTGTATCGACCCCAATGTGGGTGAAACAGGGTTAAGAGTTTGGACCAATGCCTGTGAGCAAGCGAAGAAGAAAGCTGTTCTAAGAGTACCGTTCAACTCAGAATTGTCTAGTAGGGAAAAACTATTCCGATCTCGACTGAGGCGGGTGATGGATTCGAGTTTAGCTGCTCTATTGCTACTGATTCTGAGTCCAGTGCTCCTGGGATTGATGTTGCTGATAGCGATTGTTTCACCAGGACCAGTCTTTTCTCGGCAATTGCGGGCTGGAGAAAGGGGTAAGTTGTTCCAAGTGATTAAATTTCGCACTGAAGCTATACACAAAGGCCAAGTCACGTCTAAGATGACACATTTTGGAAAGTGGCTGCGTCAATATTGTCTGGATGGACTACCGCAGTTAGTGAATGTACTAAGGGGTGAGATGAGTTTAGTCGGACCACGTCCTTGGAAACTGGATGAGGTGATTCGGATGACCCAGGAGGAGCGGCGACAGCTGAGGTTGTTGCCAGGAATGATCAAGCTTCACCAGGAAGATATGCGATCGCATGTGTTCGGTTCTCAAAGTACTCCAGTGCTGTAATAGCAATCCCTGTAGGAATTGTGAGAATTTTTGATGCCATATTCCCTACTCCCTACTCCCTACTCCCTACTCCCTACTCCCTACTCCCTACTCCCTTTGGTAAAGTTAATAACTTCCTAACTTCTGAAGTTATTAATTGCAATTTTCAATTTTCAATTTTGATTTGCCTTTGCCTTCATCCCGTACATTAGCAAACTAATTACTCTAATCAGAGTCGTGAGGAATCGTGACAGACATTAAACGAGCATTAATCACTGGCATTACCGGTCAAGATGGGTCTTATCTAGCAGAACTGCTGCTGGAAAAAGGGTACGAAGTCCATGGCATTATCCGACGCACGTCTACCTTCAACACAGATCGCATCGACCACATCTACCAAGACCCCCACAATCCACAGACACGGTTATTTCTCCATTACGGAGACCTGACTGATGGCTTGACACTACAACGCATTCTAGAAAACGTGCAGCCGATAGAGGTGTACAACCTCGGAGCTCAGTCCCATGTGCGGGTCAGCTTTGATTCACCAGAATACACAGTGGATGCCACAGGTATGGGAACCTTACGTTTGTTGGAAGCGGTACGGCACTATCAACAGCGGATTGGCTCTGAGGTACGCTTTTACCAGGCTGGCTCTTCTGAAATGTTTGGGCTAGTGCAGGCTGTTCCTCAGTCTGAAACTACACCGTTTTATCCCCGTAGTCCTTATGCCTGTGCAAAAGTCTACGCCCACTGGCAAACTATCAACTATCGCGAATCCTATGGGCTATTCGCCTGTAATGGTATTTTGTTTAACCACGAAAGTCCCCGGCGCGGCGAAACCTTTGTCACTCGCAAAATTACCCGTGCTTTGGCGCGCATTGTAGCTGGTCAGCAGAAGAAGCTTTACCTGGGCAATCTCGATGCCAGACGGGACTGGGGTTATGCCAAAGATTATGTCCGCGCTATGTGGCTAATGCTACAACAAGACGAGCCCGATGACTATGTTGTTGCTACCGGTCAAACTCACTCAATTCGGGAGTTTCTCGATATTGCCTTTGGCTTAGTGAATTTGGATTGGGAGCAGTACGTTGAAATCGATCCACGCTACTTTCGACCTGCTGAAGTAGACCTGTTGTTGGGTGATGGGACCAAGGCTAATACCATACTAGGTTGGCAACCTTCAGTGAGCTTTAAACAACTGGTTGAAATCATGGTTAATGCTGACCTTCAGGCACTAGGTATGATGCCTGTAACCTCTTGTAGTCAATCCGCTGATACTGCCTTTATTCGTCAGGTTGTTACCGCTGGTAATCCCTAGTAATGATATGCTCTAATCCCGTTTTTAGTAATGGATGAGAGAGATAGATAGTCGCGCTTTGGGTAATGGGTAATGGGTAACGGGTAATTGGGAATTGGGAATTGAGGAAAAGACTATTGCTGCTGTGAAACACCACGAGGAGAGCGCAATTACCCATTATCTATTACCTATTAACAGACTCATAAGCATTTAGCTATCAGCTATCAGCTATCAGCTATCAGCTATCAGCTATCAGCTATCAGCTATCAGCTATCAGCTATTAGCTTTGAGCCTGTGGCCAGCCTACTGTTCGCGCAGCACCTCAAGTAGCGCAATCGGTTCTTTTGAATAAAATAAACTGACCACTGACCGCTGACCGCTGAATGCTTACACAGACTCGTATAAGACGTTGTTGATGGATTAGCGTTGAATAAAATAAGCGATTATCCTACGGATACGCTACGCGAACGCACTGTCTTAGAACCAGGACTTACGCACCAAGACCCTTAAAACCTGGTTTCTCGCTATAAATCAAAGCTCCAGAGAATTATGTGATTGCTTCCGGAGTGAATCACTCCGTTCGTGAATTAGTAGATTGTGCGTTTAGTCACGTCGGTCTTGATTATCAAGATTTTGTGGAAGTTGATCAGAGGTTTTATCGTCCGACAGAAGCAGTGCCCCTTTGTGGGGATAGCTGGAAAATTCGGGATGAGCTGAATTGGAAGAGTAAAAAAAAATTTCCTGATATTGTCGCGGAAATGGTGGAGAGTGATCTTAGTTTTTTTAGCTAAATATTGTTTAAAATCAGCATTAAATAACAATCATAATAGGTCTAAATAAAGCCAGTGAGTATTCTATATAAGATTGCTGAATTCAAGCTTATTGATTCTGTCATTAGGTTTACTAAATCCACGAAATTGTGGCAAGACAAACACTTCATATTAAGAGAGTTTAAATACCTCAAACAAGCTGCTTTTTTTGCTATTGCTTTAACGATAATTGCCTCACTATTTGAAGGGTTTGGATTAGGGTTTATCCTCAACTTTTTACAAAATATAACCGACCCTAATGCTACCCCAATCCAGACAGGTATTAACTGGTTCGATATCTGGTTTCTTGGAGTAAATAGACCGGTTAATGAGAGAATTTACCGGATATCTGCTATAATTATGCTCACAACCTGGTTGCGTTCAGCCTTTATGTTTGGTGGGCGCAGGTACAGCAAAATTACTCAGATGAATTTGTTAGATAGGCTGCGCAAGAAGCTATTTGAACAACTTCAACGGCTGAGTTTAAGTTACTTTTCTCATAGCCGTTCTGGAGAGCTAGTTTACAGTCTAACTACCGAATTAGAAAAAATTAATCAAGCTTTTGATGTGACAGCTTTTCTGTTTACTAGAGTTTCTCTTTTAGTTGTATATGTGACATCAATGTTCTTGCTTTCTTGGCAACTTTCCATTGCATCATTAATGCTCTTTAGCCTGATGAGTGTTGGTCTTTCTAACTTGGTTAAAAGGGTGCGAGAGACAAGTTTTGATGTTTCAAAGGCAGGCAGTAACTTTACCTCAGTTGCTGTAGAGTTTATCAATGGCATTCGCACAGTTAAGGCATTTGCTAGTCAGGACTTTGAGCGTAGACGATTCTATAACGCTAGCGAAAACGTTGCAAACATCACTATCAAATCTGCCTCATTTGCGTATGCCATAGAACCGATTGGGGAAAGCGTAGCCACCACAATTCTGATCGGCATGATTATTGTAGCATTTACCATCTTCGTTCCTAATGGACAGATGCAGGCAGCTTCATTATTGACCTTCTTGTTTGTTTTGTTTCGTCTGATCCCGATTATACGTCTGATTAATAATGCCAGAGGGCGTCTTGGGGAATTCACCGGACCAATGAATAACATTAAAGAGCTGCTGAGAACGGACAACAAACCATACTTGCAGAATGGTAACGTGCAATTTTCAGGATTGCAGCGAGCCATTGAGTTTGCTTCGGTGGATTTTGGTTACGATCCCTCTAACCTAGTGCTGCACGATATTACCTTAACTATCAACAAGGGAGAAACAACAGCCCTGGTCGGTGCTTCTGGTTCAGGTAAAACAACCCTTGCTGACTTAATTCCCCGATTTTATGACCCAACCGCAGGTAAAATTATCATTGATGGCATTGACATACAAGAGTTTGAAATCAACTCTGTGCGTCGTAAACTAGCTATTGTTAGTCAGGATACATTTATTTTCAACACCTCTGTTCGCAATAACATTGCTTATGGTTCAGAACAGGCAGATGAGCTGGCAATTCGAGAAGCTGCAAAACTTGCCAATGCATTAGACTTCATCCTAGATTTGCCTGACGGTTTTGACACGCAACTGGGTGATCGCGGAGTTCGATTATCTGGAGGTCAACGTCAACGGCTGGCAATTGCTCGTGCTTTACTGCGAGCACCAGAGATTCTGATCTTAGATGAGGCAACTAGTGCCTTAGATTCTGTGTCTGAGCGCCTGATTCAAGAATCCTTAGAAAAACTTGCTGTAGGACGGACAGTAATTACCATTGCCCATCGCTTATCGACCATTTCCAAAGCTGATAAGGTAGTCGTACTTGAACAGGGGCGAATTGTGGAGCAAGGAAAGTATCAAGAGTTACTCGAAAAGCGCGGTAAACTTTGGAAATATCACAAGATGCAGCATGAAGTTGGTCAAACAAATTAAGACTATAGCATTTCCAAATAGATCATGAAACCAAATGTTGATTTATTATAACACCAAAAAATATTCGCATCCTCTTGATGCAGTCCCTCATGGACGAGACCACCAAGACCGCGCTGCATCGTTCTTTCCTACTGTTCCCTGTTCCCTGTTCCCTGTTCCCTTTTTCTATCAATCATAGGTTTACATCTCAAATCAAAATACTATAGTTGATTGCTTGTCAATATTCTCGGAGGATTAACATGTTCATAATTGTTAGAAAAACAGGTCAATTAGGCAATAGAATGATGCTATTTGCCAACTTTATGGCTTTTGCAATGGAATACAACCTCAAAGTCATAAATCCTGCCTTTGATGAATATGCAGTTTTTTTTGAGGGAACCCATAACGATTTTTTTTGTCGATACCCTGCCCAACAATCAGTTCTTAAAGGCAATAGTCTTAAACTGAAAAGAAATTTTCATAGAGTTGTTTACCATTCAACCCGATTATTGGTTAAAGATTATACAGATTTTAAGTTATCCAATATCAAGATATTAAGAGATGCTGGAGTACACAGGGGAATTATTTTTGATGATAAGTTTGCTAAGTTTTTCAATAAAAATAAATTGGTATTTATTCATGGTTTTTGGTTTAGAAATCATGTTTTATTTTTGAAGTATTCAGAAACAATCAGGAAGTTTTTTATGCCACTAAAACAACACCGTGAAAGTATCAATAAACTCGTAAATAATCTGAAACAATCCTGTGATATTCTGGTTGGTGTTCATATTAGACAGGGAGATTATAAAAAATTGCTAGGAGCAAAATATCTCTACAGCACTGATGATTATGTGAACTTAATGAAAAAAACAGAACGTCTTTTTCCAGGAAAAAAAGTCAAATTTTTACTATGTTCAAATGTGCCCCAGGACAGAGATAAATTCTCAAAATTAGATTTCGCTTTTGCCAACAACCACATTGTAGAAGATATGTACTCACTTGCTCAGTGTGACTATATCATAGGTCCCCCAAGTAGCTATAACATGTGGGCTGGTTTTTATGGACGGGTACCTTTGTACTGGATTGAAGATCCCAATGCTGACATATCCTTAGACAGTTTTCAAATTTATGATGTGCCACTAGATGTCGCTCCTCCAGTTTCATTTGCACAGTAATTAATTCCTTATTACAACCAGAGGCAAGATAACAAGGATATGTCAAAACATCAAGAAGCGCAAGAGCCGCTAGTCAGTGTTATCATCCCCACCTATAACCGCTTGAGCTACCTAAAGCAAGCAGTTGAAAGCGTACTCCAGCAGACCTACAAAAATCTTGAAATTATCGTTTCTGACGATTGTAGCCCTGAGAATCCGCAAGCTATGATTGAGTCCTTTCAAGATGCTCGGATCCGATTCCGTCGGAACTCAAAAAATCTAGGAAATGGTCCCAATGTTGCTGGCGCATTTAAACAAGCCCAGGGAAAATATGTAGCGAGTCTAAATGATGATGACCTGTGGAATCCAGACTTTTTAGAAAAGCTAGTTCCTCCCCTAGAAGCGAATCCAAATGTAGTTTTGGCTTTTTGCGACCATTATATTATAGACGCAGATGGCGTAATTAATGATGCAACTACTGAAGCACATACCCGGCTTTGGAAGCGTGACCAACTTAAAGCAGAGGTATATCAGCCTTTCTGTACTATCGGACTAGTAGACCAAGCAGTGTCTCCTGCATCCTCTGCTGTGATTCGCAGGGACAAGGTTAATTGGGATGAACTATTGTCAGTGGGGGTCTATTGGGATTACTACTTAACCTATCTAGCTTGCCGCAGTGGTGATGGCGCGTACTACTATCCAGAAAGACTGACTCGATACCGCGTCCATGAGTTATCTGAAACCCATATTAGTGGGAGTGGAAACGCCAAGGCTCAGATCCGCAAAGGCAAATCCGGTATTTTTTGCTACGAACACTTTTTAGCAGATCCTCAATTACAAAAGCATCGGAGTTACTTTACCCAAAAATTAGCACAAGCGAACACAACTCTCGGTATTGGGCTGATACGGGATGGACAGATAGCAGAAGCACGCCCCTATCTTTTTCGTGCCTTGAGTCAAAATTTCAGTCTGCGAACTGTAGCAGCTCTCATGCTCACCGTTATACCTCAACAATTAGTAAATCCTTTTGAGATATCTCCCAGACGGGAAATTATCCAACAGACAAAAGTACATTCAAAATTACATTAATAATTTAAGGAATTACCATGAATATTTCAACACCAAAAAACGTAAAAGAAGTTCTTCATAACTCCCTAGGACAGTTAGACAAATTTGAAGAATGTATACTGCTAGACAATCCTGATCATTACAATATTGGTGACCACCTGATTTGGTTAGGCTCTGTACTATTTTTGACAGATACCTTAAAAACGAAAATCAAGTATGCCACTGGTATTAACGGTTTCTCTCATGCCAGCCTAAAAAAAATGGATAAATGCCCCATAATCTTTAATGGAGGAGGCGCATTAGGTGATCTATATGAAGGTTTTCAAAATTTTAGAGAATCGATTATAGAAAACTATCGAGATAGACCAATTATTATTTTTCCTCAGACTATTTATTTTAGGAATCCCGAAAACCTCAAAAAAGCGGCAAAAGTTTTCAACTCCCATCCTAACCTAACCCTATTTACCCGAGATCAAGTCAGCTATGAAATTGCTCTTCAAAATTTCTGGAATTGTCGGGTGATTAAAGCCCCTGATATGGCATTTCAAATGGCTGGTCTATCTACTGACTCCATCCAGCCTGCTCAAGAGGATTCTAGTCTTTATCTTTGCCGAAAGGATCAAGAACTTAAGACTACTAGTAACCTGATTCTTTCTTCTCAGATAAAAAATCTCGTCTTAGAAGACTGGGTTTCAGATAGATGGACCCTAAGAACTACTAAGCAACTCTCTAAAGGTTGGTATTGGCGTATTCCAGGATTGGTCAGAATAATTCGGGAAGTTTATGAGCGAGGATTAGCAACTCCTAAAGAATGGTTATCCCGACAAAACTGGAAGTATTTTCATACTAATACTGCGAAATTTAAAACAACCCATAACTCCCAAATTAATCTAGCATCTTGGGGCCTGATGCACAGCGGCATCTATCAATTCAAAAGGCATCGTTTAATTATAACTAATCGTTTGCATGGTCATATCCTTAGTACTCTTTTAGAAATTCCTCATATCTTTCTTCCTAACTCTTATTACAAGAATGAAGCATTTTACGAAGCATGGACGTCACAAATTCCATTCTGCCGGTTTATAAAAGACCCCTCAGAACTTGAATTTGCTGTAGAAGAAATGTTAGAGTCCTATCCTTTATCAATAGGACTGCAGTAATAGATAGGACTTAAGTAGTAGGGGGCGTTAATAACACGTAAGCATTAAGCTATCAGCTATCAGCTATCAGCTATCAGCTAATGCGCTAGGCGCACGCTACTTGATCTGCTTATGGGCTATTAGGAAGCTACACCGAACAGCTTTAGAATAAAACAAGTAAGCATTCGTTTAATCTGAGTTATGGAAAGCTGACGGCTGACCGCTGGCGGCTGAATGCTTACAATAACACACCCCACAGGTAGAGTTACTGCGTAAGTCCTGATAGAGAAAACGGGAATAGAATGCGCTAATGTTTAAACCTAAGAGTCAATCATGACTAAAATCCTTTACCTAATTGCTTCTCATAGCAATCCAGACCAAGTTGTCAGACTAGTCAATAAAATTAAGACTGGTAACCCTGAGTCCCAGGTCTTAATTCACCATGATCAATCTAAGTCGAGCCTTAGCCCAACGTCTTTTGAGCAGATCAACAATGTTCACATCCTGGAAGACTATGTTCCAGTTGAGTGGGCAGATTTTTCTATGGTGGAAATGGAACTTCGCTGCATCAACTGGTTAATAGATAATTCTGTGACATTTGACTGGTTGATATTCCTCTCTGGTCAAGACTATCCCATTCAGCCAATCAGCCAAATCGAGCAGTTCTTGCAGAACACCGAATATGACGGATTTATGGAATATTTTCCGGTACAAGAACCACCAGAAACAGCTTGGCAGTGGGGCAAAGATTTGGGCATAGAGCGCTATTTTTTTCGCTACTATAAGCTGCCAGCTAGTCTAAAGGCTATAGTGTATAAACTATATCGTGTTGTCAATTGGCAGCCCCTAGTCCGGATCAGGGCTGGTAAGTTTGGTGCCAGAATAGCAATCCGTTGCGTTTCAACACCTTTCACCCCAGAGTTTCAGTGCTACGCGGGTTCTCAGTGGCACACACTTTCCTACCGCTGTATTCAATATATCCATCAATTTGTTCAGCGTAACCCAGCATTTGTAGAACACTATCGAAACACACTCGTACCAGATGAGTCTTTCATCCAGAGCATCCTGCTCAACCAGTCGATGCTAAAACTATTCAATGATAACAAACGTTATATCTCTTGGACTCCTCCCTATCCAGCTATCATGGGTGTCCAAGATTTTGAGTCAATGATTACTTCTGGTAAGCACTTTGCCCGCAAATTCGATGATAAAGTAGATGCCAAAGTTATCGATATGCTGGACAAACATCTTGGGTAAGATGGGGATAATAGGGAATAATATACCTATAGTCCTTCTGATGTCTTTAAGGTTTAAATTAGGATTGCTAGATCAGGTAGTTAAAGACTTCTGCGAAGGATGCACTAGTCAGAGTTTTCGATAATTTTAACAGGATAGCTACTCATGAAACTCTGTATCGTTACCCACAAAGTCATGAAAAATGATGGCCAAGGTCGAGTCAACTATGAAGTCGCCAAAGAAGCCATTCGTCGCGGTCATCACGTCACTTTATTAGCCAGTAATGTCGCCCCAGAACTCCAGCAGAGCAATCAGGTAAACTGGATTTTCATTCCAGTTAAAAGGTGGCCAACAGCACTAATTCGTCATCTAGTTTTTTCCTGGCGGAGTGGCAATTGGTTAAATCAACACCGTAGTGAGCTGGACTTAGTAAAGGTTAACGGCTCCATTACCAGAGCTGGCTCAGATGTGAATGCTGTACATTTTGTCCACAGTTCTTGGTTGCGATCGCCTGCCCATACTTCTCGGCTACGTCGGGATTTGTATGGTCTTTACCAGTGGCTAGTTACAATCTTGAATGCCCATTGGGAAAAAAAATCCTTCCGTCAGGCAAAAGTAGTAGTCGCAGTTTCCGGAAAGGTCAAGAAAGAATTAGTAGACATTGGTGTACCCCCTGAATCCATTCGGGTAATTGTCAATGGTGTTGACTTACAGGAATTTTATCCCGGTGTGGCTGACCGCAAACAATTGGGTCTTCCTGAGGGAGTGCCTTTAGCATTTTTTGCTGGAGACATCCGAACACCTCGGAAGAACTTGGATACAATTCTGCACGCCTTAGTCCAAGTGCCTGAATTACACCTGGCTGTTGCTGGCATCACAGAAGGTAGTCCCTATCCTCAGCTAGCCGCAACCCTAAATGTCAGCGAACGGGTACATTTTCTGGGGTACCGACGTGACCTCCCACAGATCATGCGAGCCGTAGATTTATTTGTCTTTCCATCCCGCTATGAAGCCTGCACACTAGTGCTCCTAGAAGCAATGGCTTCCGGCTTGCCAGTGATTACCGCAAGCACAGCCGGGGGGGCTGAATTGGTTACCCCAGCCTGCGGAGTGGTCTTGTCTGACCCCAACGATACCCAGGCTTTGGCAAAGGAGTTAAGCTTTTTGGTTAGTAATCCTGAAAAAAGGAAACAGATGAGCCAAGCTGCACCAATGATAGCCGCCCAATACAGTTGGGAAAAGATGGCACAAAGCTATGTGGATTTATTTGAAGAACTGATCAGGTAGTCTAAATTTAATGTTGCAGGTTGCAGGTTGCAGGTTGAAGGTTGCAGGTTGCAGGTTGCAGGTTGAAGGTTGCAGGTTGCAGGTTGCAGGTTGAAGGTTGAAGGTTGCAGGTTGCAGGTTGAAGGTTGCAGGTTGCAGGTTGCAGGTCAACAGATAACGATACTCCCGAGGATTTTTAAGGTAGAAAATTCTCAATTCTCAATTCTCAATTCTCAATTCTCAATTCTCAATTCTCAATAGTTATGTCTAACCTACTAATTAAACTTCCCACTGAGCTCGAACCTATTGTTGATGAAATTAGTAACTTTACCGAACTGCCCAGAGACGAGGTAAACCATCGAGTCTGGCAGGAAGCGCTGCAACTAGGCTGGAATGTTTGTCAAGATGCCCAAAACTTTGGAGTTACCCCTCACCAGTATGATGCCAATATGGAGGCTCTTTATAAAAATGGGTATGGCTTCATATTTGAAACAATGGTTTTTTGGGCTAGACCTGGACGAAAGCAATTGATAGAAATAACCCTAGAAAGGATTCAGAAGTATGCCTCACAGAAAGGGAAGACAACTGGTGATTTAAAAATTTTGTTACTGGGTGATGGTACAGGCAATGACTCTCTGTACTTAGGGATGAATGGTTGTCAAGTTGATTACTGCGATTTTCCAGGCAGTAAAATCTATGATTTTGTCACCAAGCGATTTAAACATTATGGCTTGTTAGACATATGGTATCAACTTGATTCCTACCTATGAAGCCTGTTTGGATAATCAGTACGATGTTGTAATTTCTTTCGATGTTCTCGAACACCTTACTGAGCCATGGATCGCCATTGCTAATATACGCTCCATGTTAAAAACAGAAGGCATTGCACTGATCACCGATGCTTATGGTGATGTTACAGGTAGACACCCAACTCATTTAGAGTCAAATCGAAAATTTAAAGGTCAAAGTCCCTTCATGTTTTTGAAAAAGGGCATGGTGCTTACTTGGTATAGTTCAGTCTTTAAACCTATGGAATTTACCAAGGTCGATAAGTGGTCTTTAAGGGATTATTTTATTCTCTGGCAAGATAAAAAGGTGATAGTAGAGTATTTGTCTGGTAAATCAGGACTATTGAAACAATTTGTTAAGAATTTTTTGGTCAAAAAATAACCCTATAGAGCATTTTTGCGAAACTAACCGGATCGCTATTTGTTGCTGTTGAATCAAAAAATAGCACTCTTGACGAAGGAAAATTCAACAGTTCTTACGGTTATTTGATTTTAACATAACTTTCGTATAAAGGAACTACTCCTGATGCAGGATATGAAACCAGTTGCTATTTGCATTCCTACCTATAATCAATCCCAGTACTTATGGGAGTCAGTGGGCAGCGCCTGCCGTCAAACCTATCCCAATGTGGAAGTTTGGGTGTCAGACGACGCTAGCACTGATGAAACCCCTGAGGTTATGGCACAACTATGCCAGCAGTTTCCTCAAGTACGGTACTATCGGCACCCTAAAAACCTAGGTATGGCCGCTAACAACAATTGGGTTTTGAAACAGCCAAACACTGAATTTATTGTTCGTTTGGATTCAGATGATGCCCTGTTACCCAACTATGTAGAAACGTTACTACCCCTGCTAGAGAAGCATCCAGAGGCGGGTTATGCCCATAGTGCTGTGCAGGAAATTGATGAACGCAGTAACAATCGAGATGTGCGACGTATTGCAAGACAGCACGAGTTTCAGAGCGCAGACGACTCACTACGAGCCGCAGTTTTTGGCGTAAAAGTAGCTGCAAATATCGCTATGTTTCGGGCTGAAGCGTTGCCAGCAGTTAGGTTTTATGAAGATAGTCCCGATTTTGTACAGGACTATAACATGTGGGTCAGAATGGCAGATGCGGGTTATGGCAACGTTTATGCCAATGAGATATTAGCGCGTTATCGCGTTTGGACTGATGCTAAAAATCTACGTCCTAAGCGTAAAAATATTGAATTACAAGGATGTATTCGGGTTTTTGAAGACAGTATCTTGCCTGGTTTTAAGCGACGGGGTTGGGATACAAAGGTGATTGAGGAGCAGCGTCGTAAACTGGCCTTAAGACACACAGCATACTGTTATCGTCCACTGTTCAATGAGGTAGAACGCACGGAGCTGATTGCTCTATTGAAAGAGTTAGGAGATTCACCAGCTTTGCGATTTCGCATGTTCTTATCGAGATGGGGCTTTCGTCCTGTCTTTGAATGGACAATTTCTATGGAATTACGGTTGAAAGGTATGGTGAAAGGTTGGTTAAGTACTCTACAGAGTTATTTACGGTCTCAAACAGCAGGATAGTAATCTGTTTAGAATTTAGAATGTAGAATTTAGAATTTAGAATGCCCGAATTCTACATTCTGCATTCTGCATTCTGCATTCTACATTCTGCATTCTACATTCTGCATTCTGACAAACAACCTTCAACCTCCAACCTTCAACCTAACTCAACCGTAGAAGAAATGAGAATAACTGTTATAGTCCCCACCTATCGCCGTCCAAAAGACCTAGAACGGTGTTTAGAGGCCCTGGAGAAGCAAACTCGACCAGTGGATGAGGTCTTGGTGATTGTACGGGATACTGATCCTGAAACTTGGGGGTTTCTTGAAGCATTCAACCCTGAGGTTTTACCCATGCGTCCTGTGAAATTAAGTATTCCCGGGCAAGTGGCCGCTCTCAACGCAGGTCTTGATGCAGCACAGGGAGATATTATTGCCATTACCGATGATGATGCTGCTCCCCGTGGCAATTGGTTAGCTTATATTGAAACTCACTTCCTGTCCGATCACCGGATCGGGGGTGTCGGTGGACGGGATTGGGTACATCTGGGTAACTACCTGGAAAATGGTGCTAGAGAACGAGTGGGTCGAGTGCAATGGTATGGACGGGTGATTGGTAATCATCACCTGGGGGTAGGTTTACCTCGGGAGGTGGATGTCCTTAAGGGCGCTAACATGAGCTATCGACGAACTGCTATATCGGGCTTGCGCTTTGATCAGCGTCTGCGAGGGACGGGAGCTCAAGTCCATAATGATCTGGGGTTTAGTCTAGCCCTAAGAAAAGCCGGTTGGAAGCTGATTTATGACCCAGGGGTAGCAGTAGACCACTATCCAGCACAGCGTTTTGATGAGGATCAGCGAGGCATAGTTTTTAGCGATACTGCCCTAATTAATGCGGCACATAATGAAACTATAGTTTTGTTAGATTACTTCCCTGTTCTACAACGGATTATATTTATAGTTTGGTCAACATTGGTGGGAACGCAAATTAAACCCGGTTTCCTGCAATGTTTGCGGTCTTTCCCCAAGGAAGGACTTTTAGCAGGACAAAAGTGGCTTGCTTCTTTGCGTGGACGTTGGCAGGGTTGGTTGAGCTGGAAAAAGTGCTTAGGCTAGCAAAAGAGACTGTTGAAGGTTGAATAAGGTTGAAGGTTGAATAAGGTTGAAGGTTGTTCGCGTAGCGTGGCCAAAGGCCAAGGTTGAAGGTTGTTCGCGTAGCGTGGCCAAAGGCCAAGATTGAAGGTTGAAGGTTGTTCGCGTAGCGTGGCCAAAGGCCAAGGTTGAAGGTTGTTCGCGTAGCGTGGCCAAAGGCCAAGGTTGAAGGTTGTTCGCGTAGCGTGGCCAAAGGCCAAGATTGAAGGTTGACTGTTGACTAAATGTGGAAAGGGAACAGGAAATAGGGAATAAGAAATAGGGAACATGAAATAGGGAACAGGCAGTCGAAAAATGACTACTAACTAATCTCTAATCAATACTAACTAATCTCTAATCAATACTAACTAATCTCTAATCTATCAGATCTAGCGTTTCTAATAGTTATTAAGTACATTTAATTTTATTACCCCTACTCCCTACTCCCTACTCCCTACTCCCTAAAACCTAGGACTTTTTCCCTCAGCCAATTGAGAACTACTGTGTATCTAATCCCTAACACCTAATGACAAAAGGAATTCCTATCAAACTAGAACCAGCCCCTGCTTGGACAGCTATCCTGTTATTTGTTGTGATTACAATACTGGGGATTATTGCTGGTGCTGGCAGCATTCTGCGTATTCTGTTGCCTGTGGTAGGGTTTGCCGTGGGCCTTTTTCTCTATCGACGGTATCCTGTGCTCTACTTAGGTTTTATGTGGTGGCTATGGTTTCTGATGCCATTGGTTCGTCGTTTAATTGACTATCGCAGTAACTGGGTTAATCCGAGTCCAGTATTGCTAGTAGCGCCTGTGGTGACATGGATTACTGTGGATACCTTTTTAAAATACCTTCCTAGAGCCTATAAACAGGGGGGTTTGCCTTTTATTTTAGGATTCACCAGTATTTTGTATGGCTTTATAATTGGTCTGATTAAAAGCACTCCTATTTTCGCTATTCGAGGACTGATCGACTGGTTTACCCCAATTCTGTTAGGTTTCTACTTATTTATAAATTGGCGAGATTATCCTCGCTATCGCGAAAACATTCAGCGCACATTCCTCTGGGGTGTCTTGGTGATGGGAGTCTATGGCATAGTGCAATATGTGATTGCACCAGAGTGGGATCGATTTTGGCTGATTAACGCCAGAATGTTCTCGATGGGGAATCCCGAACCGTTTGGTATTCGTTTGTGGAGCACGATGAATTCCACTGGACCGTTTGCCGCAACCATGATGGTGGGTCTGCTGTTGTTATTTAATAATCAAAGTCCTTTACGTATTCCTGCTTCCATAGCTGGTTACTTGTCTTTTCTACTCACGTTGTCACGGACGATGTGGGCGAGCTGGTTCTTTGGACTAGCTTCCCTAACCAGTTCACTCAAACCCAAAATCCAGATGCGCATCATTATTTCTATCCTGGTCATGGCAATTTGTATCGTGCCGTTAACCACGATTGAGCCATTCTCGGAGGTAATTGGTAGTCGTTTGGCAACATTTTCTGACCTTGGAAATGATCACAGTGCGGAAGTTAGACAACAGATCTATGAAGAGAGTCTTGGCAAAGCTCTTTCTATGGCTTTAGGTAATGGGATTGGAAATACATTCACTATCGAACAAGGGGAAATCCGAAGCGTTGTGATTGACAGTGGCATTTTAGATATGTTTTTTACCCTAGGCTGGTTTGGAACTCTCCCGTATATGTCTGGATTGCTCCTGCTGGTATATAGTGTTTTCCAATATCCTGAGATTCGCCGTGATTCCTTCATGAGTGCTGCTCGTGCTATTGGTTTGAGTAATTTAATCGGGCTACCGATTGGTAGCGCTATGCTTGGTGTTGGGGGATGTTATATTTGGGGATTTTTGGGTCTAACTATGGCAGCACATAAGTATCACCAGCATCAAAATAAGCTTTCTTCTGAAATGGAAAGTATTGCTGAAGTGAAGACTGCTAAAGATAAGAATTATGAAAATTTTCTGATCAATAGCACTGACTGAAGAATAACAGAAGTAGGAGATGGAAAGGAACAGCCGGATGGTAAGTATTCAGCTATCAGCTATCAGCTATCAGCTATCAGCTATCAGCTATCAGCTATCAGCTATCAGCTATCAGCTATCAGCTATCAGTCAAAGGCCTTGGCCTATGGCCACCCTACGGGAATGGGCACGTTACTTGAGATGCTATCAGCTTTTGAATCAAACAGGTAAGCATTGGTTTAATAGTCACGAAAGTCAAATCCCTTGTGGCCTGTGCCACAAAGCACCTCAAGTAGCGTGAGCTTTTAGCTCACGGCTGACGGCTGACGGCTGACGGCTGACGGCTGAATGCTTACGCCGGATGTTTCAACTACCAATTCCTAACTAACTTATAAACTAACTCATAGGTCAAATATGGCGGTGCTTTGCTTTTTGGGAGAGGTTTGATGCGTATACTCCATATCTTAAACCATATTAAACAAACTGGTAATGGTATTGTCAATGTAGCGATTGACGTTGCCTGTGAGCAAGCCAAAGCGGGTCATGAGGTTGCTATTGCCTCTGCTGGCGGCGGATATGAAACATTGCTAAGCCGTTATGGCGTCACTCACTTTGAACTCGATCAGACCCGAAAACCGTTGCATCTGCTCAAGGCTGCTGGGCGTTATCGAGGGATAATCGCAGAATTTCAGCCAGATATTGTCCATGGACACATGATGACGGGAGTAGTCCTAGCTCGGTTCCTACGGGGTTCAGCAAAGTATAAGCTAGTATCCCATATTCACAATGTTCACCAACGTAGCTCAGTAGTGATGGGATTGGCTGAACGGGTGATTTCCGTGAGTGATGCAGTAGCAATCTCGATGTCTAAGCGGGGTATTCCCATGGGGAAAATGCCTGTGATCAAGAATTGCACTCTAGGCAGTCCCCGATTACCTGCTTTAGATACCTGCACTGCTAAAGCTTTGGAACATCCGGCTATTGTGACAGTAGCTGGCATGAACCGACGTAAAGGAATTACTGAGTTAATTAGCGCTTTTGAGCCGGTTGCTAAGAGTTCTCCTAAGGCACATTTGTATTTAGTCGGAGATGGTCCCGACCGTCAAATGTTTGAAACTCAAGCTGCGGCATCGTCAGTTGCTGATCGTATCCACTTCGAGGGTTTTCAAAAAAATCCTCAAGCTTACATGATGGCAGCGGATGTTTTTGTCCTGGCTTCACACCGTGAGTCTTTCGGTCTGGTTTTGATGGAAGCACGACAGGTGGGTTGCCCGATTGTTGCTACTAGGGTGGATGGTATTCCTGAAGTACTAGATTACGGAAAGGCAGGAGTGCTAGTTCCTCCTAAAAATGCGATCGCACTGGCAGATCAGATCGAGATGCTTCTGGCTAGTCCGTCTGAACAGGATAGATTAAGACGTGCAGCACAGCAAAACATTGAGGAACTAACCGTCACCACTATGGTGGAGAAGATTATTACTGTCTACCATCAGCTTCTAAAACGTTCCTAAGGAAGCTTGACGGCTAGCTACCCCAGGTTGCAGGCTCCAGTCTTTTAAATAGTTTCGAGTTCAGGGAAAAAACTATGTCAATACGTATCCCGGAATGGCAATATGCTGCGATTGTTCCTCTGATCGCTGTTTTGGTAATTATTGTCCATTCTGTGATTAGCAACAATGACACTATAACTGCTGAATCCAACCCAAGCCAACGCTTGACTTACACTACCTCTTGGATCGGTAATACCTATGGTCCCGGAGGTGATCTTCCGGGCAAGGATAAACATGTCCAGCTATCGATGTTAGCGATGGCTGTAAGTCCCGATGGTACGGTTTATGGTAATGCTCCCTGGGATGAAGCTGGTAGAGAAGGGGGGGTTTATAAAAATGGTGATGTTCTTGGTCAACTGGATGCTACCCATGGTTGGGGACGATCCGGGGGAACTGCGATCGCAGTTAATGATAACTATATTTACATGGCGATGACACAAAAGGGTCGCTATGGGGTAGGGTATCCTAATTCTGATGATAAATGGTATTGTGTTCGTCGCTATAACAGAAGTAATTATAAAGGAGCAAAGTTTAAGGGGGGTAATGGCTATGATAAGAGTATGTTGATTATCAATACCAATCAAGGTTTGATTCGGGGAATCGCAGCAGATAATAGTCGCTTATATGTTAGTGATACGCCTAACAATAAAATCAAAGTTTATGATGCCCAGACCATGAAACCGGTTAAAGAATGGTCAGTAAATCAACCGGGTAAGTTAGCCTTAGATAAAACTGGATCCTTGTGGGTTATTCAGAACAAGACCAATAAGATCCTTAAGTTAAATACAGAAACGGGCAAAGTTCAAGGCAAACTTGATTCGGTTAGCATCCCTACAGCTATTGTTGTGGATAATCAAAATCGCCTCTTAGTAGGAGATGGTGGACCTGATAATCAGATTAAAATATTTAAAAATCTAGACAGCAGTGGCAATCCAACTCCTGATGGAACCTTTGGTGTTAAAGGGGGAATTTATGCCGGAAGTCCTCGGGAAATTGGAAAAATCAGACCCTTACATTTTAATTCCATTACCGGGATTGGAGTCGATCAGGATAATAATATTTATGTCGCCAGTGATCCCAGTCGGATTTACGCTTGGCAAGCAGGTGGATTAACCGTGGATAGCTACAAACTGGATGGGACTCTCAATTGGAAATTGCAAGGTCTCTTATTTATTGACATTCCTGATATTGATCCAGCGGCTGAAACTGTTGTTCATACGAAAAATCAACAGTTTAAACTAGATTACAGTAAATCATCAGGTCAAGAATGGACTCATGTCGCCCATACCGTTAATCCCTTTAAGTATCCTAATGATAATCGAATTAAGAAGACTATCAAGCATAATGCTGGTGCGATGATTCGCCGGGTTAAGGGTCGGAAGCTGATGTTTACCAATAGTATGTATACCGAGTCAGCTGGTATCCATGTTTATCGGTTTAATCCGGCAACTGATGGGGAAGTCGCTATTCCCACTGCCTCATTTTGGGGAAGTCAATTGGATTATCGCTATTGGCAAGATAAAAACGGTAATGGACAAGAGGAACAGGCTGAACAAGGTCAATATAATCAAGGACAAAATTATCGGGGTTGGGCATTTTGGCCTGATGATGACGGTAATATCTGGATAGGTACATCAAGAAACGGGATTAAAAAACTATCCCTTAAACGGTTTGATTCTTACGGCAGCCCGATTTACGATATTAACCACCAAAAATCCTTTGAAATGCCAAAGGAATTTAAAATTATTCAACGACTTGAGTATCATCCAAAAACCGATACCATGTATATTGCTGGATATTCTCCGACGTTTAATACCAGGGGTGATTGGGGATTGATTGGTAACAGAGCTGTCAAATATATCAATTGGAGTAAAGCGCCACAAAAAGCCGGTGAAATAGTCATTGCTTACAATCAAAACTCCAAAGGAGTCAGACCAGATTTACCGAAAAGTATGGCTGTTTATGGAGACTATTTATTTGTCGGCTATGTCGATAATAGTTTTGAAAAAGATCCGAATCGATACCCTAAAGTGCGAGTTTATGATTTTCGCACAGGTCAAGAGATTGGCAAAATAAATCCCGGCCCAGAAGTAAAATCAACCACAGGTTGGCTGGATGTCCCGATGGCCTTAAGAGTAGTGCGAATAAAAAATGGAGAATACTTGCTATTTGCCGAAGAGGATTTTTACGCTAAAGCTTTAATGTACCGCATAAAGATAGACCCCTAATATCAAGTCTGCTCGAAAACTACTTCTTCCCTCCCCCCTCTCCCCACACTCTACTCCCTACTCCCTACTCCCTACTCCCTACTCCCTACTCCCTTTGCTTTAACAAACACTATCGAGGCTCTAGTACTGTGAAAACACTTCAAATCGGTATGGGTTGGTTCCCTGAACAAGCAGGAGGACTCAACCGGGTTTATTACGATTGCACTCGTTACTTACCCCAAGCTGGTGTGGAGATGCATGGCTTAGTGGCAGGCTCAACCGCTGTATCTGAAAACTCCGGTGGTCAAGTCCAAGCCTTTGCTAGCCATCAATCTCCTCTCTGGCAACGCTGGAGCAGTATCCGACAGGCAATGCATCGAGTGCTGAAGGAGGAAGACTACCCCCTAGTAGTGTCCCACTTCGCTTTATATACCTTTCCAATCCTCGATCAATTAGACAGTCGCCCAATGGTGATGCACTTCCAAGGGCCTTGGGCCTTAGAAGGGCATGTAGAAGGCAGCAATACCGTTGCGACTCGGTTAAAATGGATGCTAGAGCGGGTGACGTACAAACGGATAGCCCAGTTTATCGTACTTTCTGAGGCTTTCCGCAACACCTTGCACCAAGAGTATCATATCCCACTAGAGCGCATTCACATCATTCCTCCGGGGGTTGATACCGAGCGTTTCGACACCACCATTACACCCCAGGAAGCACGGTCAAAACTAGGCTGGCCTCAAGATCGACCAATTATCTTAGCTGTGCGACGGTTAGCTAAACGCATGGGCTTAGAAAATTTAATTGCAGCAGTGGATCAGGTGCGTAAGCGCTATCCAGACGTGCTGTTACTGATAGCGGGTAAAGGCACACTGATGCCAACCTTGCAAGCACAGATTGAAGCATTAGGACTCACTGAGCATGTCCGCTTGTTAGGTTTTGTGTCGGACCAAGATTTAGCCCTAGCTTACCGTGCTGCAACTTTCTCAGTTGTGCCAACCGTGGCATGGGAAGGCTTTGGTCTGATTGTTATTGAGTCATTGGTGAATGGAACGCCAGTTCTTGGAACACCTGTAGATAGTATTCCAGAGATTTTACAGCCTTTTTCGGAAGACTTATTGTTTGAAGGGACTTCTGTTGATCAACTTGCTCAGGGCATGATCGAGGTATTTTCTGGTCAGCGTCAACTACCTAGCTCTGAGGCTTGTGAAGCTTATGTTCATGAGCACTATACTTGGCCGGTGATTGCTCAACGAATTAAATCTGTTTATCAAGCTGCCATGGATTAATATAGCAATTTTTAATCAGGTGAGGTACTTTCATTATTGGTTTTAGGGAGCAGGGAGCTGCGATAAGCAAGCAAGTAAAAAAAAGGGAATGTACCTCATTAAATTAGAAAACGCTATAGCTGAGATCAGTTATGAGATTAGCTTGTCAGCTTTTGCACGTTTGAAACACTCTTTTTTGGACTACCCACTTTTATGAAGCGCCGTCGAGTCCTTTTTGTCGATCATGCCGCCGTTTTGGGCGGAGCTGAGTTGAGCCTGCTGGATCTGGCCACTGCCTACCGGGACACCAGCGAAGTACTACTGTTTGCCGATGGCCCGTTCCGGGAACGGCTCGAAGCTGCACAGGTGAAGGTCAAGGTCATACCTGCACCCCAAGCCATCTTATCCGTAAGGAGTTCAGGGGGACTCAGCGCCGCTCTCAAGGCATTACCTCCCCTGTGGTGGATGGCTTGTCGAATAGCAGCAGTTGGACGTGAGTTTGAGCTAGTACACGCCAACTCCCAAAAAGCTTTCATTGCTGCTGCGATCGCAACATTGATGGGCGGTCCTCCCGTGGTTTGGCACCTGCGAGATATTGTGACCGCACCACACTTTAGCTCCCTCAATCGTGCCATAGCCGTTTTCCTAGCTAATCGTCTAGCATCTCAAGTATTGGTCAATTCTCGTGCTACTGGTCAAGCCTTTATCGCTGCTGGGGGACGTAAAGACCTAGTAACACTGGTTTACGGCGGTATTGGTTCAGACCCCTTCGATAATCTGGCATCGGATCAATCAGCTCAAATCCGTGACCAGCTCGGCATTGGTGATGCTCCACTTGTTGGTGTATTCAGTCGGCTATCTTACTGGAAAGGTCAGCATATTCTACTAGAAGCCTTACAGGAACTCCCCAATGTACACGCGCTGTTGGTTGGTGAAGCCCTATTTGGTGAAGCAGAATACGCCTCACGGCTCGAAGCTATGGCTGCGGCACCAGAACTTGCTGGTCGTGTTCACATGCTGGGATTTCGCAATGACGTGCCAGCATTGATGTCTGCTTGTAATATTGTAGTCCATACCTCTACTGAACCGGAACCCTTTGGTCGGGTGATTGTGGAGGGTCAGTTGGCAAAACGACCCGTAGTTGCTGCTGCGGCTGGTGGTGCAGTGGAATTGATTCAGGATGGCGAGACTGGTCACTTGGTATCGCCAGGAGATTCAGTAGCACTGGCGAAGGTGATTGGTGAATTGCTCAGTGATCCAAGGGCTGCAGATAGGCTAGCCAAAGATGGTTATATCCATGCTAAGTCTACTTTTTCCCTGGAATCCCTGTTGATGACCTTTGACCAAGCTCTGAACAAGGTATAGCGCTGTGTGTGGGGCCCGGGCGCGGGGAGTGTGGGGAGTGTGGGACCCGGGCGCGGGGAGTGTGGGGCCCGGGCGCGGGGAGATGGGAAAGATTGTTATAGCGTTCCTGATACTGATGAGGTACATTCAATACCCAATTGAAAACGCTATAAGCGCTAGAAATAAGAAGCAAACTTGGCAAAAAAAGCTGGTATTTCGTTCTTTTTTTGGGGAAGACTCAGATCAGAGCAATCCTGATCACGATCTCATCGTCAACAGCCGATTGCTACCAATACCATGATTTCAGCCAAACTGAAATCTAGCTCAAGGTTGAAGAGCAATTGTTTTTTTCAAAGTCATGACGATGACCATCAAACCCCTCAACCGTTTGGTTTCCAAGGTTTCCTTAGGAACTGTCCTGATTGTTCCTTTTGTATTGCAGATCTTCACAGCGGTTGGATTAGTAGGATATCTCTCCTTTAGAAATGGCGAGAAAGCGGTTAATAAACTTGCACTCCAGTTACAGAGCGAAATCACTAACCGCGTCCAAGAGCATCTGAATAATTACTTAGAGTACCCTTATATTATTGTTCAAAGTAATATCAATGCTTGGCAGCTCCAACAATTAAGTTTTAACAATCTTGCTGTCTTGGAACGTCACCTCTGGAAACAAGTCAAACTATTTGAGTCTGTTCGTTCCATTTATATTGCAGGCAATCCGGAAAAGCTAGAATATGCCTTTGCCAGACGGGAACCAGATGGAAAATTCGTTGTTAAGGACTTCGGAGATTTTCCGATGCGCAATACCTATGCTTTAGACGACCAAGGTCAGCGGACTCAGTTGTTGGTCTCCAAACCCTTCTATCCGCGCAAAAGGCCCTGGTATATCAGTGCGGTAGAGTCACCATTACCCAGATGGAGCAAAATTTACAACTTTTCTGATGATGGTAAACTCGGAATCACTTTGTCTGCCCCTGTTCAAGACGAGACAGGAAATTTTCGTGGTGTTATAGCTGTTGATCTTATTCTTAGCCTGATTAGTGATTTCCTGCGGGGACTCACCATCAGTCCTTCTGGTCAAGTTTTTCTTTTAGAACCGTCAGGAGAGTTAATTGCTAGTTCAACATCTGAACAACCATTTGTACTCAGCCATCAAGACAATCCACCTAAACGATTGAAGGCCACAGACAGTCAAAACCCATTAACCCAAATTACAGCACAGTATTTGCTTGAAAACCTTGGCAATCTTTCCAAAATTGAAGCAGCACAGCAGTTTAACTTTAAGCTTGATGGAGAACGTCAATTTGTCCAAATTACTCCTCTGAATAACCAGCGCGGTTTGGATTGGCTAGTGGTAGTTGTCATCCCAGAGTCAGATTTTATGGCGGAAATTAACGCCAATACCAGGCTCTCCATACTGTTGTGTATTTACGCTCTAATTATAGCAACAATCATTGGCATTTTTACAGCACGGTGGGTAATAAAACCGATTTTACATCTCAATAGGGCTGCTAAAGACATTGCTAAAGGGAAATGGAATAAAACTTTAACTATTAAGCGCTCCGATGAAGTCGGGGAATTGAGTGAATCCTTTAACCAAATGGCACGGCAACTTAAAGAATCCTTTGAAACCTTAGAGCAACGGGTGGAAGCACGCACGGCGGAAATCGCAGAGGCGAAAGACAAAGCAGAAGTTGCCAACCAGGCTAAAAGCGAATTTCTCTCGAATATGAGTCATGAATTGCGCACCCCCCTCAACGGCATTCTTGGCTATGCTCAAATTCTTAAGCGAGAACATAATCTCAGTTTCCGCCAAACTGATGGTTTAGAAATTATCCACAAAAGCGGGATTCATTTGTTGACCCTAATCAACGACATCTTAGACCTATCCAAAATCGAAGCCCGTAAAATGGAACTCTACCCCGATGATATCCATTTTGCTAACTTCCTCGACAGTGTTGTGGGAGTGATAAAAATGCGGGCGTTGGAGAAAGATATTTTGTTCAAATACCAAACTGAATCTAACTTACCTATTGGAATTATAGCTGATGAAAAACGACTTCGACAAGTATTACTAAACTTGTTAGGAAACGCCATTAAATTTACCGAGCAAGGTCAAGTAACCTTGGGGGTGAGGGTTAAGGAGTATCAAGTTAATACTTCTACTATTTGTTTTGATATTATTGACACTGGGGTAGGTATGAATCCCCAGCAGTTACATAAAATATTCCTACCTTTTGAACAAGTGGGTGATACTCAACGCCGCTCTGAGGGCACAGGTTTAGGATTAGCTATCACTAAACAATTAGTAGAATTGATGGGTGGTGAACTCAAGGTCACCAGTGAATTGGGTAAAGGGTCAAAATTCTGGTTTGAAGTTAGTTTTAATCTGGCAGCGATCAGTGGGGAAACTAAAGCTGAAATACCAGATAAAATTATAGGATATCGAGGTAAAAAACGTAGGCTATTGGTGGTAGATGACAAACTCGAAAACCGCTTAGTTCTTGAGAATATGCTTGCACCCTTGGGATTTGAGGTGGTCACTGGTGAAGATGGTGAGCAGGAAGTTGACTTGGCTCAACAAATCCAACCGGATCTGATTTTGAGCGATTTAGTTATGCCGGTTAAAAGTGGGTTTGAAGCCATTAAGGAAATTCGCCAAATCCCAGAGATTAGGGAAGTGCCAATTATTGCTATCTCTGCTAGTGTACTGGATATGGATCAGAAAAAGAGTCAAATTGCTGGTTGTGATGCCTTTTTGTCCAAACCCGTAGATGAACCAAAGTTATTGAGCTTGTTAGGAAAGTATTTACATCTGGAGTGGGTTTACGAACAGAATGATCAGGTTTCAAAGATAAACCCTGAAAACGGTTCAGTGGAGCCAACTGAACTAGTGATTCCGCCACTAGAAGAGATGGAAGTGCTGTATGAGTTGGCGATGTTGGGCAGTATGAAAAAAATTCGGGAGCGAGCTATCTACCTGGAAGAACTGGATCACAAATATATGGCTTTTGCTAACAACCTCAAAGAGTTAGCCCAAGGGTTTCAAGAAGATAAGATTCTTGCCTTAGTGGAACAATATTTGTAATATCTAGCAGGGAACAGGGAAAGAGAACGAGGTGTTGTAAGTGTTTCAAGTGTGTTAAGTGTGTTAAGTGTTGTAAGTTTTTTAAGTGTGGGGAGATGGGGAGTCAGATCAGCAACTGTTGTGCTTGCCACTGGGCTTTGAAGGTGCGGACATAAGCCTGAGCACACAGCTTCTCCAACGGAAATTCCCCTTAAATAGGTACTAACTAGCTTGTCAGTACCTATTTAATAGGTACAGTACCTATTTCTTCCGCCAACGGGCATCTGGCCCTCGCCCAAGGCATTCGAGCCGCCCAGCTTTCCTTTCCTGGCGCAAGATACGACGAATCAGATCAATTCCTACAGTAGGACATTGATCCTGTAAATGCTTGATCGAAAAATCTCCAACTATATTGTTAATGGCATCTAGCACCATCGCTGTTTTAGCGCCTTTGGTTGAGGTTACTAACCCAACCCGTTGCTCAAAATCCCGGTACGCTGATAGCACCAACACTCCCAGAAAATACTCCCACCAAGGTAACAAACTATGCTGTCCCTGATGCCAGCTTTGGGAGGACTGTTGACACTCCCCGTCCTAGAAGAACGGGGATTCTTGGATCTACGACTCGTCTTGCTATCCCTTGCCGGAACCAGGAAAAGTAGAGGACAAATCTCCCCGAGCGTTTAGATCATGGATCCAGGTTTCGGTGTGCCCCACCGTACCTTTTTATATGGATAGACAGATACTTTTTCTTATCTAATTTTTCATAGACGTTATAGTCGTTAGACCAAATTACGCAATACGTATCTAATACATATTTTTTACGTTGTCTACTTATGATTAGATCATACCTATCTAAAGAAAAGTTTATTAATTATACTCTTATTATAGCACACAAAAGGAAAAGCAGTCCTAGAAGGATGGGGCGCGATTACCCAAAGTTTTTGGTAAAGTGTATCGTAGTAGCTTTCCTTTGTCCGTTCTACAATGCGTTCCAAACTAATAAACCGCCCCACCTCGTAACCAGCTTTGTATAGTAACAGTAGTGTCAGCAGCCGAGCCATCCGTCCATTGCCATCACTAAAAGGGTGGATGCACAGAAAATCTAAGACGTAGGTGGGGATGAGCAGTAAGGGTTCGATTTGCTCAGACTGCCAGAGGCGATTGAATTGTTCATGCAAGCGTTCCATCGCGGATGGTGTAGCATAAGCCGCAAGTGGTTGAAACCTCACAACCTTTGTACCATCTGGGTAAGTTTGGCTGATTTGATTATCTACCGACTTCCAGCGCCCACCCTCACCAACAGAAAACTGATAAAGGTCACGATGCAGCTGTAACACCACCCCTGGAGTGAAAGGGATGTTAGCATAGCTGCTGTGGATGGTACTAAGTACATCTCGATAGCCAGCAATTTCTTGTTCGGAGCGATCGCTTTTAGCGGAAGCGAAGCTTCATCGCGGGGCGTAGTTTTTTCCGCTACCAGTTCCTTGATGCGTTCCAGGGGCACTGTAATGCCTTCTATGCGGTTGGAGGACTCCGTACTCTGAATAATCGCCGCCTGACGTAGTGTTTGCAAAACTTGGGGTGACTGTTCTTTGAACAGTTCTTGCTTGCCTTTGTACTCACCAATCAGCCGGATAGTACGCAGTAGATTTTGAGTAATCAGCTGGCGCTCAATAAAACCTGGTTCAAACGACTGCATGGGTAATTCCTATCAACCCAACCTCAGTATACTAGACTTGGCGGCAGTTGTAGGGAACAGGGAACTTCGGAGCAGCGGATCACCTGAACAAGAATTGAGACAAACACTATCAGAACAATACTTTTGTAAGAGGTCTACTATAATTGTTGCGTTAGTGGAAAACTATCTGTAATATCAACTTCGATTAATGTCTTCCCAAATAGTCCCTGGATTTTTGGTAATAGGTAATGGCTAATGGCTAATGGTCGTAAGATTACTGATTACTGATTACTGATTCCCGAGTCCCAATTACTGATTCCCGAGTCCCGATTCCCGGAAAATCCTAGGTTACATCCCTTTTATGGAAAGGAGATCAGTACTCTTGATTTATGTAATTTCCCGGTTAAACTCTCCAGGCGATAAGCACTATACTTGCCTTTAAGTGAAGGTTCGTAAAAAGAGAAACGAAGGAAAAAGTGAGACTGGTAATGGGGAGATGGGGAGTTTTCCTACTCTCCCCTTATTTGATTTTCCTTGTCCCAAAACACTTATCAGGCTAACACTATGCTGGCTAGGGTTTGGAGTGGTTCAATTATCGGCATTGATGCTGTAAAAGTAGGGGTTGAAGTAGATGTGTCTGGTGGCTTACCGGGAATTGTAGTCGTTGGTTTACCGGATACCGCTGTCCAAGAGTCTAGAGAACGGGTGAAAGCAGCACTGAAAAATGCTGGTTTTGCCTTTCCGATACGCAAGATTGTGATTAACCTGACCCCGGCTGACTTACGGAAAGAAGGTCCTAGTTTTGATTTACCAATCAGTGTCGGGATTTTAGCGGCATCGGAACAGTTAAATCCTCAGTTATTGGGAGACCACCTATTTCTCGGAGAAGTGTCTCTTGATGGCAGTTTGCGACCTGTGGCTGGTGTACTTCCAATTGCTGCGGCAGCAAAGCAAATGGGAATTAGTGGCTTAGTGGTTCCTGCTGACAATGCTACAGAAGCTGCAGTGGTGAATGGCATCACTGTGTATGGATTTGAGCACCTATCCGATGTTGCTGATTTCCTTGACCAGCCAAACCGCTATTCACCGGTAGAGATTGATAGCGTGGGGGAGTTGCAAGTAACCCAGTCTACTGCACCGGATTTAAAGGATGTTAAAGGTCAGGCTCATGGGCGTCGAGCTTTAGAAATTGCTGCGGCTGGGGGACATAATTTAATCTTTGTCGGTCCTCCTGGCAGTGGTAAAACCATGTTGGCGCGACGATTACCGGGAATTTTGCCACCGTTGAGTTTTGCTGAAGCTTTGGAGGTCACTCAAATTTATTCTGTTGCTGGCTTATTGAAAAATCGCGGCAAACTGATCTGCGATCGCCCTTTTCGCAGTCCCCATCATTCCGCCTCTGGTCCGTCTCTTGTCGGTGGTGGTAGTTTTCCGAAACCGGGGGAAATTTCCTTAGCCCACCGGGGAGTTCTATTTTTAGACGAGTTGACAGAATTCAAGCGCAATGTGTTAGAGTTCTTACGCCAACCTTTGGAAGACGGACAAGTCACTATTTCCCGCACCCGCCAATCGGTACAGTTTCCTGCTCAGTTTACCTTAGTGGCTAGTACCAATCCCTGTCCCTGTGGATACTTTGGTGACCCAATTCAACCCTGCAGCTGTTCCCCTCGCCAACGGGAACAATATTGGTCGAAGCTATCAGGACCATTAATGGATCGCATTGATTTACAAGTAGCTGTCAATCGGCTTAAACCTGAAGAAATCACTAGACAGTCTACAGGAGAAGAATCAGCACCGGTGCGAGAACGAGTCCAAGTCGCACGCGATCGCACTCGTGACCGCTTCCAAACTGAACCGACTCTTCATTGCAATGCTCAGATGCAAAGCCATCATCTACGTCGATTCTGTAAATTAGATGATACTTCCCGTAATGTATTAGAAAGCGCTATTCGCAAACTTGGTCTTTCTGCTAGAGGCACCGACCGTATTCTCAAAGTTGCCCGTACCATTGCCGACCTGAGTGGTAATGATGACCTTAAAACTGAACATGTTGCTGAAGCCATTCAATATCGTACTATTGATCGCATGCAATAAGATGCAATTAGGGGCAATTAATGGGTTAATCGATCTAACAGATGGGAATATAGCTGGTAGGGTGGGCAAAAATAGTTTGGTTATGCGTGACTATTCTAGATAATATTACTTTGCCCACCCTACTTTAATTGGTATTTTTTTTACACGCTATTGATCCCATGCAATAGGATGCAATCAGGGGCAATTGATGGGTTAACGGATCGGTTAACAGATGGGAATATAGCTTGTAGGGTGGGCAAAAACAGTTTGGTTCAAATGAGTATTCTAGATAATATTACTTTGCCCACCCTACTTTAATTGGTATTTTTTTTACACTCACGGATGGGAATATGGGGAGTAGTAGCCAAGACGAGTTGAAGGCATGAAGCAAGTCAAAGCAGTTTTATGTGGATATTACGGCAAGGGCAACGGTGGCGATGAAGCATTGTTAGCGTCACTGCTGCAAATGCTACCAAAGTCAGTGAAGCCGATAGTCCTTTCCGGTAACCCTAGTCAAACTCGTCAGCGCTATGGAGTGGAAAGTTGCGATCGCATGTCTACCCTACCAGTGCTCAAAGCTATGCGCCTTTCCGAACTATTCATCTGGGGGGGTGGTAGTTTAATCCAAGATGTGACTAGTGCCGCTAGCCCTCTCTACTACTGTGGTTTAATGGGATTAGCCCAAAGGATGGGTCTGAAAACCATTGCTTGGGCCCAGGGGGTTGGTCCAATTAAGCGTCGGCTGATTGGTTGGCTAGCCCAGCGGTCCTTCACCGGATGTACAGCAGTCAGTGTCAGGGATTATGGCTCAGCGACACTCCTAGCAGATTGGGAAATTCCCTTTATTATGGCTCCGGATCCAGTTTGGGCATTAGACTCCAAACCTGTACCAGGATTGTGGGATTTACCAGCACCAAGAGTAGCAGTTACTTTGCGATCGCATTCTACCCTAACTCCCAAACGCCTGAATAATCTGACCCATGCCTTAGTGGATTTTCAGAAAGCCACACAAACCTGTATTTTATTAGTCCCTTTCCAAGCTTCCCGAGATTTGGCCATTGCCCAATCTATTGCGTCTCAGTTAACGGGTCCCCATCAGATCTTTTCTATAGAAGACCCTAGAGAATTGAAAGGATTATTTCGGGGGGTGGAAATGGCGATTGGGATGCGCTACCACAGTTTGATTATGGCAGCAGCGGAAGAATGTCGATGTTTTGCCCTCAGTTATGACCCCAAAGTTAACTACTTGATGGAGCAACTGGATTTACCTGGATGGGATGTTGCTAGTTTACCAGATGACCCCAATGTGATTAGTAAAACCTGGCTAGAACACTATGCTAATGGTGAAGCATTGACTAAAGATCAAATTCAGTCATTGGTAGACCGGGCAAGGATGCATCAGGATGTGCTGATGGAAGTTTGTTAATTGTTAATTTTTACTTTAGCAAAGGGAACAGGGAGTAGGGAGTAGGGAGTAGGGAATATGGCATCAAAAATTATCACATTTGATTTAGGAGCCCTATTGTTAATTGTTAATTTTGACTTTTTACTTTTGTAAGCATTCAGCAGTCAGCTCTCAGCGGTCATCTGACTGCTGAATGCTTACTTTTAAGTTAGGATTAACCGCTATAGCAATACCATTAATGGCGACGGGGATTGCTCTGATACTAAAGCCATTTTGTCTGGCCTGGTAACTTTCTTTATCTGTGATGTACCGAGAGGATTGAGCAAAATATAACTGCCCGTTTAATAACATTTTTATTCCAGTAACAGAGCCTGGTAGTTCAGTTTCATTTTCCTCGTATTTCAATTTTAATTTTGGCTGCATCCTTTGAATCGGTTGGTCTACCTCTTTGCGCTTACCCTGACTCAAGCCAGCTAATTGGCGTCTGCTGATCACAGCTACTGTGACCACTAAAGATGAAAATCTGGTAGCCTGGTTCTTGCCAAAGTGCTTCCGATAGTTCTTCTTTGGTAGGCTGAAGTAATAACTTAACCTCTGCTCCTTTTTTTTCTAAATTTTTAACTATCTTGATATCGTTTTCGGTTTGGATGTCGTCACTCCTTCCCACAACCAGCAAAATTCGGACTTTCCAATATTTTTGAATGGTAATAATTGTCTGAGCTTGCTTACCATAAAGCCTTAAAGCTATTTCAGAGTCTGAGTAGTAGTTTTTCAACAAATCCCACTCTTGCCAAGGGATACGACCTAATTGAATAAACTTCTCCTCGGGAAAATCAAGGATGATGTACATTTCTTCTTTTTTAGCACCCTGCCATCGGCTTCCTACTTCGATTAATTTATCCCGGATCGGCTGCCATTGGCTACTGCCAAAGTTGAGCCATTCATTTACCCAGGCTATCACTTCCCTAGCCTGGCTCTGAACATCGGAAGAAACAATCACATTTTTGAGTTCGAGGCGTACACCCTCTAAACTACGATAGCCGGACAGCCATTGATTGAATGATGATTGCAAATCTGGTGGTTGGGGCGGTAAAAAACCTCTCAGGTCTTCTGGTTGATTAGATATGATCAATGTGATATCGAATTCCTGGTCATGACTTTTCGATAGTCTGATTTTTATTTTTGTCATTTTTGTCTCTTGACAACTCTACTACCTTACCTCTAGGTAGGTGGATATGATTTCTAAAAACCTATCCTTATGAACCCGTGACCATAATACTTTTAATTAATAGTTTAAGTATTGTGAAATCAATCATGTGGCCAATATGACTTGTTTGGTTTATATATAGAGTGGAAATAGCGAAACTTTAACCAGGAGTCATCTATATATAAACGCTTACTTTTGCATACTTTTGTAATCCGAAAAATCGGCGTGCGATCGCATAAGACAAAATTGACTGAATTTAGTCAATAAGCGCCAAATTGGCTTAATCGATTTGGCACTCTTAAGTCTTAAAAGTAAATAAGATTAATCAATACTTAAGCATTCAGCAGTCAGCCGTCAGCAGTCAGCTTATTTTATTCAAAAGCACCTCAAGTAGCACCATCTGTAGCGCATAAACACCTCAAGTAGCGTCGCCTACGGCCAATGGCTGATAGCTGATACGCGACACGCTGATAGCTAATAGCTGATAGCTAATAGCTGACATCAATACTAGCCTCAGGAACGCTACCTAGAGTTATTTGGTAATGGGCTAGGGTTTATAAACGAGTTGTGAACATCCAGAAACCCAAAATAATAGTTATTGTTGGCATCCTGCCTCCGTGATAGTTCACAACCTATTTATAATAGCTATAGGTAATGGGTAATAACCTATGAACTGAGGGATAGCATAAAAACGGTAATTATAACATAAATTATAGGGATTAGACTAATGGTATTAGGTCTTAGGTATAAGCAAAGCAGTTGACAGCCTCCGTGTTTGAGCCGGGGCTAGCAAACGATAGTCTTAATCCTATTGCCTAAAACCTAGAGGCTATAACCTAAATTAGAATAACCATGGCAGACAACCCGATTATCTCCACAGCCAAACAGAGCCAAGGCTTTTCCCTAACTATCTATAATCAAAACTTCGCCGTAGTCCGGGAGCAGCGCCAGCTTTCTCTGAAGCAGGGTACAAACTTAGTACGCTACGAGGATGTGGCAGCACAAATCGACCCGACTTCAATTAGTTTCAAATCCGTGACTGCACCTAATAGTGTGATGGTGCGTGAACAAAACTACCAGTATGATTTACTTAATCCAATAACCATCTTGAATAAATCAGTTGGCAAGACTATCCGCTTCAGACGAGTCAACCCAGATGGACAGATAGAGATACTCGAAGGTAAGCTGCTGAATCCTCCTGAAGTGACGGTGGCTAGCCAAAATTCCTATCGAGGTAGCAATCAGTCACAGAAACTAGCTATTCGTTTGCCTAATGGGAACGTTGTGCTTAATCCCTCTGGTGAAATGGAGCTGAATGAAATGCCAGAGGGATTAGTCTCTCGTCCTTCTCTGGTCTGGAAACTTGAGGTAAGTGAAGCAGGAGACCATGCTACGGAAGTTTCCTATATTGCTAATGCCATTACCTGGAAAGCTGATTATGTAGCAGTTGTTAGTGACGATGAGAGCAAGGTAGATATCACCGGCTGGGTAACGTTGGACAATCGCAGCGGTGCTACCTATGAAAACAGTCAGTTGCAGTTAATCGCTGGGGATGTTCGTCGGGTGGAAGAATATGAACAAGCACAAGTGATGATGTTAAAATCTGTCAAGGCACGATCTGCCCAGCCTCAGTTTGAAGAAGAAACGTTTTTTGAGTATCATCTCTACACCTTGGATGGCACAACTACTGTACAAAATAATGAAACCAAACAGATGACATTACTTTCTGCAGCAGAGGTACAGGTAAACCGTAAACTGATATTTGATAGTAGCAAACAGTGGTATTATAGTCGTATAAATCCTCCAGGGCAAGGAGAGGACAGCCACCAGGATAAAGTTAATGTTATCCTAGAGTTGGCTAATACTAAAACTAATAATATGGGGATGCCTTTGCCTAAGGGAAAGGTAAGAGTTTATAAAGCTGATCGGCGCGGTAACTTACAGTTTTTAGGTGAAGACTTAATTGATCATACACCAAGGGATGAGGTGGTCGGTTTATATATTGGTGACTCCTTTGATGTAGTAGGCGATCGCAAACGCACGGCTCACAAACAAATCTCTAACAGGGTGACAGAAGACAGCGTTGAGATTTCCATCCGCAATCGCAAAGAAGACCAAGCACAAGTATGGGTTGTGGAACGATTTAGTGGTGACTGGAAAATTTTAAAAACCAGCCATAGTTACAATCAACTAGATGCAAAAACAGTAGAGTTTCCGATTAGTATCAACCCCGGTGAAGAAGTTAAAATAACCTATAGCGTGATGATCAAATACTAGTGCCCCTCGCACTATATTATTTCAAAGGTTGGTGGGCATTGCTCAGGTGAATTCGGGCAGGGTTGGGAGTTGGTTTCAAGCAATGCCCACCCTACCAAATGCGATCTGCGCTTGGTGGGCATTGCTTATGTGAATTCGGGCAGGTAGGGGAGATGGGAAACAGGCAATGCCCACCCTACCAAATGCTGCTAATGTATGTCATTGAAGGATTGGAAGTTTGAAATAACCAATGCCCACCCTACTAAATGCTTCTATAACTATAGCAATAAAAAAAATCGGTCAAGCTCTGGTTAACTCCAATGCTTGACCGAATTCTATGGTATAAGCTTCCAATACAGCTGAGCTGCACTCAAATCTAGATAACTCTTGATCAATTAGTAGATTCTGATCGAGTTAGCTATCAGCTATCAGCTATCAGCTATCAGTTATCAGTTATCAGCCAAAGGCTTGTGGCCAAGGCTGACCGCTGACCGCTGACCGCTGACCGCACCTCAAGTAGCGTGCGCGTAGCGCATATGCTGACCACAAAACAACTTTCACTATTCATTGTCGCCAGGGCGTAAAACCCTGGCAAATTCCTATCCTAGTCTACGTAGAAATATCGAATCAAAAAGGTCATAACCTCTCCAGGCTTTCCGGTAGGCTCCGGATTGCTCCACTCGTCGGGATAGGCGTATTTAAGGGAATAAATGGCATAAATTGTCTTCTTAACCTCCTCAGGAGAACCGATCAATATGTGCTTGACTTTCTTAGATTTGCGACTTGGGTTTTCAGAGTTCGGATTAATGTTTTTGCTCATTGGAAACTATACCTTGAAACTGGGTATATTATTAATATATTAACAAATTAATTACTTGTCAAGGGGTTTAGGAATTTTTTTTATTACGAAATATGGAGAAAATTTGGTAAGAGTTAGCAGTGTGGTAGAAGGGATAATAAGGAAGATAAAATATATTTTATTTGTCTACATTTTTGATATAATTAATCATAATTAATCATAATTAATCATAATTAATCATAATTAATCATAATTAATCGTAGGGTGGGCAGTGCCTATGAAAAATTGTCAACCTTTAGAGAGATTGACTAGGCACTGCCCACCGACAGGTAATCATAATTAATCGTAGGGCTGGCAATGCCCACCCGACAAAATGCTTACGCACTACCAAATGCGATCGCACTATCTTCTATCTGTGGTTGGTGGGCATTGCTTTGGTGAATTCGGGCAGGTAGGGGAGTGGGAAACAGGCAATGCCCACCCGACAAAATGCGATCGCACTATCTTCTATCTGTGGTTGGTGGGCATTGCTTTGGTTAATTCGGGCAGGTAGCGGAGTGGGAAACAGGCAATGGCCACCCGACAAAATGCGATCGCACTATCTTCTATCTGTGGTTGGTGGGCATTGCTTTGGTTAATTCGGGCAGGTAGCGGAGTGGGAAACAGGCAATGCCCACCCGACAAAATGCGATCGCACTATCTTCTATCTGTGGTTGGTGGGCATTGCTTTGGTTAATTCGGGCAGGTAGCGGAGTGGGAAACAGGCAATGCCCACCCTACAAAATGTGTACGCACTGCTTCCAACCCAGTTTGGAGTGGCGACAAGACAACTTAAAAGCACCAGGAATACTTATTAATGCTGATGTAGAAGATCGATGGAAGATGTTACTGAGGAAAACTTTGGTTTTCGAGCTACTTTAGTTGTTGGTTTTCGGATTAATCCCAATCAAGATTATGAAGGGGGCTTGCGTACTCTGATCCGAGCAACCATAACTTTGCTACAGCAGACTGTCGGAGAAGCTGTTTTGCTATTTAATTATGAAACGGTTGTATTGCAGCGCTTGGGAGATAAATTAATCTTAAATCAAGAGATGCTGGAGCCTAGTATTATTTCTGAAATAGACCAGTTTAAATTAACCTATGAGTTGCAGGTGTTCCCTTGTTCTGCCTGATTTATAGCAATTCTCAGAGTCATGAGGACAAAACTTATCCTTTTAAGGCAGAAGGCAGAAGGCAGAAGGCAGAAGTAAGAAGGTCTTAAGGTAATAAGCGCCCATGAATACTGTACCTCATAGGTATGAGAAACGCTATAGATTAACTGTGGGTAGCTTGACTTTTTGGTGGGCATTGCTTTGGTGAATTCGGGCAGGTAGGGGAGTGGGAAACTGGCAATGCCCACCCTACAAAATGCGATCGCACTTAAGCATTTCCTACCTCAAACCGTTCCCAGCCACTGCCTTGATAACCAAAGGTGAACAGGTCTGGATGCAAAATTTCCGCTATCATTTCTACTGAATCTACTAGTCTTGGTCCTGGACGATTGAAATACGCATTACCATCAGTAACAAAAACCTTACGCTGGCGTACCGCTTGCAAACTTGACCACTGCGAATGTTGAGCCATCTGTTGGGTTTCTTGTGTTGTGCGTTCCAAATCAAAGCCGCAAGGCATTACAATAATTACGTCTGGATCAGCTTTTACTAGAGCATCCCATTCCAGATAAGGGGAATGTTTACCTAAAGCTCCAAACACAGGATTACCACCTGCAATTGTTACTAATTCAGGAATCCAGTTACCAGCAGCCATGAGAGGATCAGTCCACTCTATGCAAGCAACAGTAGGGCGGTGATTTTCCGAGATTTCCTGTGTCTTTTGCCTACAGGTTTCGACGCGAGACTGTAATTGCTTCAGTAAAGATTGTGACTCTACTCCCAAGATGGTAGCAACTCGCTCAAGATCTGCCCAAACTTCAGCTAGCAAGTTTGGCTGCAAGGAAATTATCTGAGGCTGGCTATTAGTAAGGTTAGCAACTGCTTTCTCGACCACATCGAAGTTGACAGCACAGACATCACATTGATCTTGAGTAACAATGTGGGTTGGTTGCAATTGTTCTAAAACATCAGTTTTTACTTGGTAAATACTCAAGGCACGTTTTACCAGATTGTTTATATCATCATCAATCTCGGCACTAGGTTTGTCGCTATTGATTTGAGCCTCGGTGCAGACAGGTCGATTTTTGATGGTTGCGGGATAGTCGCATTCGTGGGATCGCCCCACAATGGCATCAGTTAATCCTAAAGCTGCCACAATTTCCGTGGCACTGGGGAGCAGAGTAACAATTCTCAGGTTTTGTGAAAGCATAGTTTAGACCTTGATAAATTCAGTGCGATCGCATCTCTTGTAGGGTGCGTTAATGAAATGTAACGCACCATCTATAGCATGAAATGTAACAAACCATCTATTTGCATTGTTCAAAACAAACGATTTAATAGTACAATTAATTGCCAAAAAAAACAAGTCCTTACGCCGATCTTGTAGATTGGCTTGAGGGAATAAAATCCAACCAACTAATTCCGAATTCTGTTATATTGAATTATAACAATGTCAATTGATTTACTGATTAACGAAAAACTCAAATGACAATCAACACTTCTCGCTTAGGAAAGGCTAACAGCCATAGAGGATGCGATCGCGGAGTTACAGAAGCAAGTTTCGACCCCCCAACCGATGAATTGGCTACAACAAATTACAGGATCTTTTAAAGATGAACCGGCATTTGAGGAGGTGCTGGCTTATGGACGAGCCATTCGTCAAGGGGATGAATCTATCCTCGAAGCGCAAGACGAGCCCACCCTACCATGCTGGTGGGCAAAGGTCGATGATTCCTAATTAAATTGCCAAACTATCATCATTTGCCCACCCTACCATACTTACAAAGTATCCAACACCATAGTCCGTATATTGCCGAAATTCTGGTGCTTGAAACCCCAGCACAATATCGTCCTTCGCTACCCCTCGATCCACAAGTTCTTGGCCTATTCTCATTTCCGTCATATTTTGCTCAATCCAAATCTTTCCCTTCTTAATATCTAAATGTAAAACACAACCATAGACCCGCCGATAGCCATCCCATCCCACAGTCATTACCATGTAGTGGTCTTGTTTCGTATCAAAAACCGTGTAGCAATCAATCACTCCATTGGCGATGGGAATGGCAGCATAATCCGTCAACAACGACTGAATTATCTGGCGATAAAACTCTAGGTTATACATTGTAAAATCACCTCTTTAATGGCGTCATAAATAAGTAAGCATATGCGCTACGGGCAGGCTACGCCAACAGCTATCAGCACTCAGCAGTCAGCTTAAAAGAAGCGATCCGCTTGAACGCTGTTATCATAGCTTGCCTATAGCGTATGAGCTGAATGGTTACGATAGAACAATTCAGATTCCAGTGCGATCGCTGATAGTAGAGCCCTTGCCAAAGTAGTTTTATGATACTGTTCTTGATCCAGTCACTGTTCGGCTCTATGATGATGATGTGACGTTTGCCGACTCTTAATTTAACCAAGCTCATGGGTAATCTACGACAAAGCCAAACCAGAACGACACAAGCTCGAGATCAGTCTATAGTATCGGGAAGTAGGAAGCCAACATACCACCCAGTCGAGGAACTGCAAGGGATAATTGGTAACCGAGCACTGGGTAATCTAATTAAATCCCAGCCAGACTTATCTGGACAAGTTCATCGTTCCCAAGATCCTCTGCTGAGTAGTGTCTCCCCTGTGAGTGGGCAACCAATCCAGCGAATGCCAATGTTTAGGGGACTTTCCCATGAATTAAAGGGCAATTGGCAGCAGGGCAATCGAGTGCAGGCGAAGCTAACTATTGGTGAAGCTGGGGATAAATATGAGCTTGAAGCTGACCGAGTAGCATCGGAAGTAGTGGATCGGATCAACACACCAGTGACTAGTCACAGCAATCAACCAGACTCGATTCAAGCTCAAGGTCAGCAAGATGAACTGATGAGGAAGCCAAAGTTACAGCTTCAATCTGTAGAAGGTGGGATGGCGGCTACCCCAGAGTTAGAAAGCTCAATCCAACAGGCAAGGGGGTCGGGGATGCCGATCGCCTTAAGTATCCGGAAACCAATGGAACAGTCGTTTGGGGCAGATTTTAGTGGAGTCAGGGTTCACAATGATGCCCAATCTGACCAGTTGAATCAATCTATTCAAGCTCGTGCTTTTACTACAGGTAAAGATATCTTCTTTCGGCAGGGGGAATATAACCCTGGGAGTCGAGGAGGGCAGGAATTGATTGCCCATGAATTGACCCATGTGGTGCAGCAAAACCAAGGTAAATTGCGGTCTACGATAAACTTTAAAAGTGGGATAAATATAAACGATGATGCGGGATTTGAAAAGGAAGCAAATTTGAAAGGAAAAGAGGCATTACAACATCCTGTTTCTATACTTAACACCCCTTTAACAATGTTTCCAATATCCAATTATGAGAAACCTGTGCAAAGAGCTCCTGAGGAAAAGGATGACCAAAAGAAACAATTAATTGACTGGATAGCCGATATTGTTAAAAAACAGTTGGAAACATTAAACTATAGAATCGGTGGTAGTTTCGCAGCAAAAACGGAATATGGTTTTGAGAGAACCCCACAAGATATTGATTTAGAGTTTTGGAGTTATGAAGATGCCTTAAAGGCGAAAGAGTTACTAAAGGCTTACGAAAAAACAGAAAACGAAGATGAATCGTACCCTCAATTGCTTTACTTTCTCCCTCTGGAAGAAGAAGCACCAGTGAGTGTAACAATGTTAGCGATGGGCAAGAGAGCTAAAGTAGAAAATCGCGGTTCTCTATTAACAATAGAGCTCAATAATGAAAATTACCGTCAAGGAGCCAAGGATTTCAAAAAATTACCAAATACAAGATATGAAAAGCAGCCACCTACAATGAGAAGGAACTCTTTAATAGCTGGATCCTTGGAGAGATATAGCTATAATCTAGTACTAGGTAAAGAAGACACGAAACAAGACAAAAAGTTTTTGGAGCATATGATCGGCAGTCTAACAGCCGAAGAGAAAGGGAAATTATTTCAGGAAATAATGGAAAGGTTTGATTGGGATATGATCAAAGACCCTCCCATAGCGGATCAGTATGACGAAGAAGAAGAACTGGATGAGTCTGACGAGGAAGAAGAAGTGGATCACACCCAAAGAATGGAAATAGCAAGTAAAACCCTGCAAAAATTGATAGAGAATTCCAGTAAATGAAATAAGGTCTGTCGTGATCGCTTGCCTCGTAGTGCGATCGCACTCTGTAGGGTGGGCAAATGGACATGATTCCTAATTAAATTGCCAAACTCTCATCATTTGCCCACCCTACCCCTGCTCTGTTGTTGCTTGGGTTAACAAAGGAAGCTATGCCACGTTGGTAGGGATGTAGCGCGGTCTTGAGGTGAACCCCCTCAGTGCCATTCGGCTATATCATGATTAGGTGACGTTTGCCGAGTATTTAAGATTTAACCAAGCTCATGGGTAATCTACGACAAAGCCAAACCAAAAACACACAAACTCCAGATCAGTCTCTTGTATCGGGAAGTAGGAAGCCAACATACCACCCAGTCGAGGAACTGCAAGGAATAATCGGTAACCGAGCACTGGGTAATCTAATTAAATCCCAGCAATACAAATCTGGAGAAGTTCATCGTTCCCAAGATCCTCTGCTGAGTAGTGTCTCCCCTGTTAGTGGGCAACCAATTCAGCGAATGCCAATGTTTAGGGGACTTTCCCATGAGTTAATGGGCCATTGGCAGCAGGGCAATCCAGTACAGGCGAAGCTAACTATTGGTGAAGCTGGGGATAAGTATGAGCTTGAAGCTGACCGAGTAGCATCGGAAGTAGTGGATCGGATTAACGCACCAGTTTCTAGTTTGTCAACTCAACATCAGTCGATTCAAGCTCAAGGTCAGCAAGATGAACTGATGAGGAAGCCAATGGTGCAGCTTAAATCCATCGAAGGTGGAATGGCGGCTACCCCAGAGTTGGAAAGCTCAATCCAACAGGCAAAGGGGTCGGGGATGCCGATCGCACAGAGTATCCGGAAACCAATGGAACAGTCGTTTGGGGCAGATTTTAGTGGAGTCAGGGTTCACGCTGATGCCCAATCTGACCAGTTGAATCAATCAATTCAGGCTCGTGCTTTTACCACAGGTAAAGATATCTTCTTTCGGCAGGGGGAATATAACCCTGGGAGTCAGGAGGGGAAAAAGTTAATTGCTCATGAGTTGACTCATGTGGTGCAGCAAGGAGGTGGCAAAGTTGTGACTAATCAATCTGTTAGGGTCAGCGCAGCTCCTGTAGCTAGGATCCAGTGTATGTCTTTGATGCAGTTCCAAGACAAGTACGAACTAAAAACTGTTCAACAGCAGGGACAAAATCCTCCTCGGACTTCCTATGTACATCACAAGTTAGTTGGTCATCGACCCAATCAACCATATCCCCAGTTTAATTACGGCTATGTGGCAAATGTTCCTACCTATCCGGGAGGTACAACTCCAAACGCAATCGCTACTAAGTATGAGGAGGGGTTTGAAGATAAAACAGAGATGTCTTATCGATTTAGGCTAGTAGTTGGGGTGAATAAATACAAAAGCTTAATGAGGGCTAGAAGTGAGGATGAAATCAGAGATGTGATTAATAATACAGGCAATTTTAACTATCCAGGGATTGTTTTTGGATTTACATGGGAACCGTTTTGGGTTAAAAAATCTACCAACCAAAAGGCAGATTCAAATCAGATAGAAACAGACTTCGGGACACTTAATACTCAGGAGCAGGATCAAGCAGAAGCAACATTAAAAGAAGCTAACTATCTACCTTATGGGGTATTTAGGGATGAAATAACTAAAAGCCAATACACTCAAAGATGTGTGAATGACCTAAAAAATCGATTTAACATACCAAACATTTATATTCATATTGGGGATGCCGACGCGCTTAGTCTCAAAGTTCCAGAGGAGCAATCTCGACACGGTCATTATCAACCCATGGGTTTATTTTCCAAGTACGACCAACTCCTTACACGTCATCAGACTAAAGGAAGACAACTCCCCTATCTTGCCAGCGGTGGGTACGAGCTGCGTCAAGGGGCTCAGGGTGGAGATTTGCCTGCTGATGACGATTTGAGTGTACTGGCTAATAAAATTGATATGAAGGTTCGTCGGATTATTTCAAAAGTAGATCCTAGGGCACCATATTTTCCTGAACCTAATACACTTATAAAGTATGAAGCACTCTTAAAGAATCCAACAGACCCTAACAGCGGACTCAAAAATCGATTGTTCGGTATCAAAGGTGGGGAAGGAAGGGAGCTTATGAAAAATGTACTCGGCGGCCTCCGAGGAGATCTCAAGGAATATGCCTTCTTCAAGCCCAAGGCGGCAATAGCTACATCAACAGCAGGTGGAGGCGAGCGCCTCAAAGCAAGACCCCTACCAAACTACAACCCTCACGAGAAGCAGTTGATTTTAAGAAGGAATATTCCTCCAAATATACTCCGATCTGCTTTGAGAAAGGTTTTGACATCGGCACAGTCTCATGCCCACCCAAGAGGCTGGATAACTCAAGTCGGAATGGGTCTAGGTTTAGATTGGTATGGAGTTCAGCAAATTTATCAACAACAGGTTAATAACTCTGGAAATGCTGAGATTAGAAAAGTTTTAAATGACTTGCTCCCAAATTTTCATCAAGGAAGACCACGAAGGATAACCAATGCTCAGAGAGGTCTAGTTGAAAGGATGGCACAATCAACAATTACTGCCATCGAGAGTTTCTTAGCAGAATTGGAACAGATCATCATAAAAAAAGCCCAATAGTTGAAGTGGATGGGGATATTCCCAATCCAGACTGACAGTTTCACTCCCCTACACCGATAACCTACTCGGTAATATGATTGGTTGTTAATTTCGCAAACTATTTAAGATTTAGTCAAGCTCATGGGTAATCTACGACAAAGCCAAACTAGACAGACACAAGCTCGAGATCAGTCAATAGTATCAGGAAATAGGAAGCCAACATACCACCCAATCGACGAACTGCAAGGGATAATCGGCAACCGAGCACTGGGTAATCTAATTAAATCCCAGCAATACAAATCTGGAGAAGTTCATCGTTCCCAAGATCCTCTGCTGAATAGTGTCTCCCCTGTTAGTGGGCAACCAATTCAGCGAATGCCAATGTTTAGGGGACTTTCCCATGAGTTAATGGGTCATTGGCAGCAGGGCAATCCAGTACAGGCGAAGCTAACTATTGGTGAAGCTGGGGATAAGTATGAGCTTGAAGCGGACCGAGTAGCATCGGAAGTAGTGGACCGGATTAATGCACCAGTTTCTAGTTTGTCAACTCAACATCAGTCGATTCAAGCTCAAGGTCAGCAAGAGGAACTCAAGAGGAAGCCAATGGTGCAGCTTCAATCCATCGAAGGTGGAATGGCGGCTACCCCAGAGTTAGAAAGCTCAATCCAACAGGCAAGGGGGTCGGGGATGCCGATCGCCTTAAGTATCCGGAAACCAATGGAACAGTCGTTTGGGGCAGATTTTAGTGGAGTCAGGGTTCNAGTTGAGCCTTAATCAATAAGTTTTAACCCTTTTTTGCATAACCTACCAACCATAAAGGCTCAACTGTCTAAGGTTTCGTCTCCGGGGGACCCCCAAGACCGCGCTGCCTCCCCAAGACCGCGCTGCATCGCTACTCCCTGCTCCCTGTTCCCTATTCCCTGTTCCCTGTTCCCTTTGCTATATGAATTTCAATGACGAGTTTGAGCTTCTGCTACGTGCTCGCTATCCTTTGTTATATATTCCCACTCTAGAAGAAGAGCGAGTAGAAACAGCGATCAAGCAATCAGCTAAACGTTTGGGTAATCGTGGTGTCTATATCTGGGATTTTGTAGATGGTTACCAGGGAAACCCTAATGATATCGGCTTTGGACGCCGCAACCCCTTACAAGCCTTAGAATTTGTAGATAGAATTGGCGAAAGTGCTGCTGCCATCTTTGTATTAAGAGATTTTCACCGATTCTTAGAAGATGTATCAGTTGCTCGTAAACTCAGAAATCTGGCACGTACCCTCAAATCCCAGCCTAAGAATATAGTTATCGTTACCCCCCAAGTGTCGGTTCCCTCGGATTTAACCGAAGTCCTGACAGTGCTCGAATTCCCCTTACCAACCGCATCGGAAATTAAAGCTGAGGTGAAACGTTTGTTGGGGGCAACCGGACAAACCCTAACTGAAAAAATCATTGATGAGCTGGTGCGGTCGGCTCTTGGTCTTTCCTTAGAAAGGATTCGTCGGGTCCTAGCTCGTGGGATTGCCTCTAATAATGCCATCCAACCTTCAGATGTGGAACTAATTTTAGAAGAAAAGCGTCAATCCATTAGGCAAACCCAGATCCTAGAGTTCTACCCAACCCAAGAAAAAATTTCCGACATCGGTGGCTTAGACAACCTTAAAGACTGGCTACTGCGACGGGGTGGAGCATTTACAGAACAGGCGCGACAATACGGGTTACCTCATCCTCGAGGATTACTATTAGCGGGGATTCAAGGAACTGGGAAATCCTTAACTGCAAAAGCGATCGCAAACCACTGGCACCTACCCCTGCTACGTTTAGATGTCGGTCGTCTATTTGGTGGCTTAGTAGGGGAATCAGAATCCCGTACTAGGCAGATGATTCAGCTAGCCGAAGCTCTCGCGCCCTGCATCCTCTGGATTGATGAAATTGACAAAGCCTTCTCTGGTTTATCCTCTAAAGGGGATGCTGGCACAACCAGTCGTGTCTTTGGTACCTTTATTAGCTGGTTAGCTGAGAAAAAATCCCCAGTGTTTGTGGTCGCTACTGCCAACAATATCCAAGCCTTACCCCCAGAAATGCTTCGTAAGGGTCGATTTGACGAAATCTTTTTTGTTGGTTTGCCCAACCAGGAAGAACGTCGTGCTATTTTTGACCTACACCTATCCCGGCTGCGACCTCATAATCTTAATAGTTACGCTTTAGACCGATTAGCCTACGAAACCCCTGATTTTTCTGGGGCAGAAATTGAGCAGACCCTGATCGAAGCCATGCACATCGGCTTTAGCCAAAACCGAGACTTCACCACAGATGATATTCTCGAAGCCGCTAGCCAAATTATCCCCTTAGCACGCACAGCCCAAGAGCAAATCCAATTCTTACAGGATTGGGCAGCTGCCGGAAAAGCTCGCATGGCTTCTCGCAATAGCCCCTTAAATGATCGCATTCAGCGCCAACTCCAGTAAGTAATCATATATAGTAGTAGTTCTCAATTGGGTGAGCTACTTCATCCTGGGTTAATGGGAGTAGGGAGTAGGGAGTAGGGAGTAGGGAGTAGGGAGTAGGGAGTAGGGAGTAGGGAGTAGCGCTAATAAAATTGACTTGACCTAATAAGTATCAGAAACCCTATAGATTATTTAGATTAATTGAAACTAGATTAATTGTAAATTATATCATGAACTTTTGCTAGAACACCCTAACAACCTGTTAACCTTGGCCAATAGGCACGCGCGTCGCGTTCAACCTTTAACCTGTTAACCTTGACCTTTCGGTCACGCGATCGCGTTCAACCTGTTAACCTTGGCCAATAGGCACGCGCGTCGCGTTCAACCTTGGCCAATAGGCACGCGCGTCGCGTTCAACCTGTTAACCTTCAACCTTTCAACCTAACAACCTCCAACCTTCAGCGTTCAACCTGTTAACCTTCAACCTTTCAACCTTGACCTTTCGGTCACGCGATCGCGTTCAACCTTTATCTTTGAATACTTTCCCATGAATCTTTCCAAGATAGCTCAGTTTATCATTGGTTTTATTCTCGGCATTGGCATCTTAGCAGGTGCTGCTGTTGGTACAGTTTATTACTTCTTTACTAAACTAGCAGTTGAGCCTGAAAAACCAGTTTTTGCTGAGGAGCGACCCAAGAAGTCACCATCACCAAAAGCTCAACCGACCAGTTCATCTGGGCAGTCTAAACCAGCAACTACTCCCAAACCCATTCCTAGTCCTAGTCCTTTACCAAAACTGGAACCGGGTGCTTATCGAGCCAGTGTTACCTGGCCACAGGGGTTGATTCTTCGGGACTCCCCTAGCCTGAACGCTCAACGCATAGGTGGTATTGGCTACAATCAGACCCTGATCATCCTCGGATACAGTGATGATAAGCGATGGCAGAGAGTACGCTTGCCTGGTAGTGACCAAAAAGGTTGGGTTAAAGCAGGTAATGTCAAAAAAATAAACTAATAGTTTCGAGCAACACTCAACACTCAATACTTAACAAGTATTGTTTTTGTTAAGAAAAATAGCTAAATATTAATCTTGATTGCAATATTGCCGATCTAGCTTTAATGCCAGAATCCAGAATGATAGGGTGATGAAACTAACTTTTAACACCATCAAAAAAGTTAAATTTCTGGTTAACTTAATTTCTGGCTAACACGTTTATGTACAACAAAAATACCAATAAAGATCTTTTGGGTGCTGCTGTGACTGCTGCTTTGGGTGCCGGGATTGTCACCTCTTTTGCTGTCAGCCAAGGTCAACACCCAATGATTGCTATAGGAATTACTGCTATGGCTGGCTTAGTTGGTGCCTTGTTACATCAGGCTGACTTAGTATAAATAAAAGTCCTATGATAAGTAATTAACAACTTGCTAGTTATGTGTTTTCTGGTGGGCTAATTGGAACAAACCACAAGATTCTGATCACCCGTAGCAGGAAACCCGTTAGACATCCATCCATTAACAGGATAAGTTATTCTTGCCCACTCGCGCCCTTGGGAGTCCTTGCGAAATTGGTCTTGACGGGAACCGTTGATCAGTTGTACTTCCACTCCATAGGAGACAAGACCTAGTCGAGAAGAGTTAATATTCGGTCCTCTACGGACAGCTATACCATCATTACCTTTATATATAACTTCGCGACAGAGAGATGGTGTTGGATTAGAGCGTACTATTACTCTGTCCTGACAGAACTTTAGATCTTTGGCTCGGACAAATCCAGGAACGGGGGAGTTGATCGCGATCCAACCATTTTTCCTAACCTTGTTTTCGGCCAGAATAACTTCTTCATTAGGCTCTAAGGTTCTGATTGGTTCGATTGATGGCTGTTTGTAGATAAACATTGACTTAGCAGCTTGGCGGCAGAGAGATAGTGTTTGAGTAGGGGTTACTCCTCCTATCCCCGGCGGACAGAACTTGAGATTTTGGGCTTGGACAAATCCACTAATGGGGAAGTTGATCGCAATCCAACCATCTTGGCTAACCTTGTTTTCGGCCAGAATAACTTGTTCATCAGCCTCTAAGGCTCTCATTAGGTTAGAGGTTGATCGCTGTTTGTAGATAAACGTTGACTCAGCAGCGGCGCGACATTTACCCATCAATCCCTGAGCCAGTTGAAATTTCCCTTGAGTCTGAGCTTGGGTTGGTTTGGCCGAGGGGATGCTGTTGGCGGAATTGGTGCTCGGAATTACGGTAGCCCTAGCCCCTACTCCCCCTAAATTGCTCAAGACTAAAGCTAGGAGGGGGACAAATGTACTCCAGTGACGAATAGTGCTCATGATTTAAAACTATTGCGTTATGGTTAGAGAGGAGAATTGCTCTGTTTTGATAAGAGTCTTGCTCTATAACTACATGCTTTAATATCCGATTACGTAAAATTTCTGAGATTATGTTGTCCGAAACATTACCAATGCTCTACTGTCATTTGTTAAACTAACGGTAACAGTTTCCTTGGAAAAATCATGGAGACCCTTGCCTATCTTCATCTTGCCTTAAGCGAAGAAGAACTAGCAGATACTCCTGCAGTTTTGAAGGAGTCAATTCAAAAATTGTTTCAGTGGCTCAAGGAGTATAAGCTAGTTGCTTACCATCGGATTTATTTACTGTTGCTAATTGCCATACTTAGCATTGTGGGGATGGCAGAAGAAGCCCTAGCCCAAAGGGTGCTGCGGGAAGGTCGTAGGGGAGCTGATGTAACAGAGGTTCAGCGTCGTTTGCGAGAACTCGGGTATTTCAATCGGCAACCAACTGGCTATTTTGGTTCAATTACTAAAAATGCTGTGATTCGGTTCCAACGAAAAAAGGGGCTTCCTGCTGATGGGGAAGTCGGACCACGAACCAGAGCAAAACTCTTTCCATCACAAACCAGAGCAGCACCATCCCGTAGGAATGTTACTCAATCTGGACTCAGACGAGGGTCTCGTGGATCAGCGGTTACGGAAGTGCAGCGACAGTTGAGACAACTGGGGTATTTCAATGCCGACCCAACCGGTTACTTTGGTCCAGTTACAGAACAAGCAGTGATTGAATTCCAAACAGACTATGGTCTCAGGGCGGATGGGATTGTGGGATCACAAACTAGAGCAGAACTATCTAATGCTTTAGTTACTCAATCACAACCGTTTGGATTACCGCCTGATCAGATCCCTCTTCCTCCTGCTGACTTTAACAGTCAACAACCCATAGCATTTGGTACTCCTATTCGTCGCAGTGAACTACGACCAGGCGATCGCGGCCCAGAGGTTAGACGGCTTCAGGAAGAGTTGAGATCTCGAGGGTTTAATCCTGGTGCTATTGATGGGAGATATGGCGAAGAAACTGAGGATGCAGTGTTTAAATTTCAGATACGTAATAATAATCTACTTCCAACCGGGATAGCTGATTTACAAACCCTGCAAGCATTGGGACTTATTAATATAAATCCTGAAGCTGAGAAGAATCGCTATGTGGTGGTGATCCCCATTCCTAATGATAATGTGCTAAGTGAAGTGCGAAATCAGATGAAGCTGACTGGTGGTATTATATCTGACGATGATCGAGGCCGTTATTTTAATGCTGGAGCTTTTTCTAGCCGTAGTGAAGCGGAAAGTCGTTCCCATGAATTGCGATCGCAAGGATTTGATGCCCGGGTAGCCTATTTTTAAGTAAGCTCAAGTCTACTAACAAATAAAAAGTCTACTAACAAATAAATAAATCGGGGTGCTCCCTCAGGTATTGATAAATTCAATAAATTTTGAACAACTAGAACCCTAGGACAAGGGATAGCTAGGGTGATAGCTAGGATAGGATTGGCAAGAAGCCCACACTTCCCTAATCGGTAAGTTAATCGGAAAGTGTGGGAATATGTCACCAAGGGATTAGCTCAAAGCTTCCAGGTAATCCCGAACTCGGTTACGGCGCTTGGGTTGCCGCAACTTTTGTAAAGCTTTAGCTTCGATTTGGCGTACCCGCTCGCGAGATAAATCCAAAGCGCGACCAATCTCAGCTAGAGAGTAAGGCTGGTTATCTCCCAAGCCAAACCGCATCCGAATCACATCCCGTTCACGGTTGGTTAGATCGGCTAGGAGTTGCTGTAAATCCCGTTGTAAGGCTTCTCGCATCAACACTTCTTCTGGAGAAGTTTCCTCAGTTTCGAGTAAATCTCCTAGTTCGGTGTCTCGTTCCTTACCAACTTTAATTTCCAAAGAAACAGAGCGGGGTACTCGTAGTAATACTTCTCGTACCTGAGCCGCAGTCATTTCTAATTCCACAGCAATATCGTCAATGGTTGCTGTGCGCCCACGTTCTTGGGAAATCTTCCGTTGGGCTTTTTTGATTTTATTGAGCTTCTCAGTAATGTGAACTGGCAGGCGAATGGTACGGCTTTGGGTAGCGATCGCCCGGGTGATTCCTTGACGGATCCACCAGTAAGCATAGGTGCTAAATCGGTAGCCTTTGGTCGGGTCAAATTTCTCAACCGCTCGCTCTAATCCCAGAGTTCCTTCCTGGATTAAGTCTAGGAGTTCCAAGCCACGGTTTTGATACTTCTTCGCTACTGACACTACCAGACGTAGGTTAGCTTTGATCATGTGTTCCTTAGCTTGGAGCCCTTCAGCTTGTACCTGCTCTAGCTCTTTGGATGTTAGTTCGGCTAACTCTGCCCAACGCAGTTTTCCAGCTGACATACTCGGCTTCAGTTGAGAAACGTCAATTCCTGCAGCCGTTGCCCACCGTTCCAAGGAAGGACGGTGACCTAACTGGGACGCTAGACGATCATGGATTTCAATCAGGTGGACAAAGCGCTCCATGACTTTATCCTCAGATATAGCCGACTTATTATTGCGCAGCCGTAGTAGTTTCATGTAGCGCTGAACTTTTTGAGCTTCCGAGACTTCCTCATCTCGCCTCAGTAGACGAACCCGACCAATTTCCTGGAGATATAACCGAACTAGGTCGGTGGTGCGACGGGTGCTATTTTTAGTTAAGCTAGCCGCGTCTGCACCCTCAATCTCCACATCAACTAAGTCATCCACTGATCCTTCCCCATCGTCCCTTGGGCCATTAAGCTCAAAGCTATAGGCAGAAGTCTCGTGATCTAATTCTGTGTCGGCATAGAAAGGAGTGGCTGGCATAATGATCTCTCGATTACAACCAGTGACAACACGGAATTGTGTTTGTCACACTTAGTACTAGAATTCCCACCCATGATGATCGGAGAAACAGCTACTTAATTTTTTCTCCCGGCAAGACTTACCGGTTATCCCTGGTAGCCTTTATTAATATTGGTAGCTAACGGTTCACCCGATCTATCCACCCTACCTTGCCGCATTCAGCTAAAGGTCTATAGATGGCAAAAGGAACAGGATCTCCTGATTTCAGCTATTGTATAAGTAACTCTATAGTAAAATAGAGACCTTGGTCAAAAGCTGTATTAATCTACAGTGCGCATCATGGGGATTCCAGAAAGATTCTCGCTAATTCAAGAAAAAATTTTATTTATGGGTATCAGGGACTAATATCAAGGACTAAGCAGTAGGGAAGCTACTTGCGGATATCCTGTGCTCGAATGGGTTTGAAGAAACAACGAACTTATGAATAAGTGCATACACATAGTTTAAAATTGCCAAATTATTGCCGAATTACCAGAGTAATCAAATATCAGTGCCACCTAGCTATGTTGCTAGATTGGCACTGATATTACGAAACTTGATAAAACATTACCAAAGTTTGCAATGTCTTGATGTAGTCGCTTTATCTCAAGCAGTGGCATGTCCCTAAAGATTTTATATTTTCAGGATGCCTGATAGACAACAGCAAAATGTCTCAATTTTTGTCTCAGTTTTTTGTCTCAGTTTTTTTGTATGAGTTTGAAAGCAGGGGAGCTTCCGGAGCAGGAGAGCTTTCGCAGTCAGGCAGCAAGGGATACTAGCTGGTTTGGTAAATTTTTCATGATCATTGCGATACTCTTAAGGCCAAAGGCCACCCTACGCGAACAGAGCCGCTACGCGATTGACCGTAGGTCACGCTACGCGAACGCACTCGAGATCAGACCATCATTCTGGCTTAGTATCTCGTAGCATTAGAGCTTCAACAGCCGCTTGGGGGGTTATCTCCCCTTGGAGCAATCGATGGACTTGATAAGTAATGGGTACTGAAATTCTTTTGAGCTTAGCTCGTTCCATCACAACCTTTGTAGTGTTGACCCCTTCTGCTGTTCCCTCCAAGTTGGCCAGAATATCTGCAAGTTTCTGACCAACAGCCAGCTGATAACCAACTTGATAATTGCGACTGAGGCGACTACTACAGGTTGCGAGTAAATCTCCTAGTCCCGACAAACCGTAAAATGTTTCTACCTTAGCACCCCAATCTTTACCAATACGGATCATTTCTGTAAGCCCACGGGTTAGCAAAGCTGCTTTGGCATTTGTTCCTAGTTGTAAACCATCACAGGTTCCAGATGCGATCGCCATCACATTTTTCAGGGTACCCCCTAGTTCTACACCGAGGGGGTCTCGATTGGTGTAAACCCGGAAATTTGGCGAAGAAAACACCTGTTGTAGTATCTCAGTTGCTTTTACATCTGTGCTAGCTACTACTGTAGCGGCTGGGAGTTCTTGTTTAATTTCTTTGGAAAGATTGGGACCCGATAGCACCACTACAGGATTGTTGGGAAATTCAGCTTGCCAGATTTGAGAGGGAGTACGGGTGGTTTGCAAATCTAACCCCTTAGTCGCTGTGACCAAGATCACGTCAGAAGATACTGATAAACACTTTAGCTGTTGCGCTACAGCATTTACCCCCGACATGGAAACAGCAGACAAGATAATACTGCTAGATTTTATAGCATCTGCTAATTTTGTCTGACTCCGACGGGACCACAAACAAACCTGATCACCGTTTTTAGAGGCTAGGCTATAGAGGGCTGTACCCCAAACACCTGCTCCGATTATAGTGATGTTGGTCATTATGATTGTTAGTTGTTACTTTCCATTTTCTTGCAACCATGCAACCGTTCATCGGGGATAGCGCTGCATTAATTCTCGAACTTGCTCGGCATGATAGGAACTGCGGGTAAGGGGAGATGAAACAACTTGCAGGAAACCGAGGGATTCACCATACTCTTTCCAGGTATCAAATTGTTTAGGGGTTATGAATTCAGAAATTTTTAGGTGTTTTTGAGTGGGTTGAAGATACTGACCAATAGTTAAGATGTCGCAGTCTACTTGCCTTAAATCCGTCATGACTTGCCGGACTTCTGCATCAGTTTCTCCTAAACCTACCATTATACCAGATTTGCTGTAAACCGATGGAGCCAAGTTTCGCGTCCGCAACAGTAATTCAAGGGAACGCTGATAATCCCCTTGAGGGCGTACTTTCCGATAGAGTCGGGGTACTGTTTCTGTATTGTGATTGAGGACTTCGGGTTTAGCTTGAAGAATCGTTTCGAGGGCATCCCAGTTCCCGCACAAGTCTGGGATTAAAACCTCAATAGTGGTATCAGGTGAGACCAGGCGAATGGCTTCAATGCACTGTACAAACTGGGAAGCTCCACCATCGGGTAAATCATCCCGGTTGACAGAGGTAATAACCACATGATTTAGACCCATGCGCTGCACGGCTTCCGCTAGCCGTGTGGGTTCAGTGGAGTCAAGAGCTTTGGGTTTTTTCTCAAAGTCAATATCGCAGTAGGGACAAGCACGGGTGCAGGCTGGTCCCATAATTAAAAAGGTGGCAGTACCAGCATTGAAGCACTCTCCGATATTGGGACAAGAGGCTTCTTCACAGACAGTATTGAGTGCTAAATCTCTTAAGGTTTCTTTAATATTGCCGACACGCTGCCATTGGGGCGCTTTGACTCGCAACCATTCTGGTTTAACTACCACTCTTGGTTATACTCCAACTATATATATATATAAATTTAAGTTACGTAACTTTAATCTTGATCCTAACAAGCTAGGGGCCGATTGCCCCTAAGGCATGATAAAATAGATGAAATCTTAAATTATGGCTTTATCGGGATGTAGCGCAGTTTGGTAGCGCACTTCGTTCGGGACGAAGGGGTCGCAGGTTCAAATCCTGTCATCCCGATTGTACTTTTGGACTAACTTGAAAAGTTAGCAGGTTACAGGTTAGCAGGTTACAGGTTAGCAGGTTAGCAGGTTACAGGTTAGCAGGTTACAGGTTAGCAGGTTACAGGTTAGAGGTTCTTAAACCTTCAACCTCTGAAACTTTCAACCTTCAACCTCTGAAACCTTCAACCTCTGAAACCTTCAACCTCTGAAACCTTCAACCTCTGAGTAAAGTTCCATCACCTTAGTGATAGGCATTCGCGATCGCACTCCCAAAGTCAAAGGGGAAGTATGTCCTTGATTTAAATGGTCAGTTGCGGCACAGCCAATCATTGCGGCATTATCGGTACAAAACTTCAGGGGAGGGAAAATAACTCGCAAATTATGCTCAGTTGCTGCAGCTTGTAACTGTTGTCTCAAGCCACTATTGGCAGCCACCCCACCCCCAACCACAATCGTGTCCAGACCATAGTCGAGAGCACAAGCAATGGTACGCTTGGTAAGCGATCGCACTACAGTTTCCTGAAAGCTGGCAGCAATGTCGGTCACTGGAATTTCTGAGTGTTCCTGTTCCAGTTTTTGCACCAGCCTTAGCACCGCTGTCTTCAAGCCACTAAAACTGGAGTCATAGGGATGATAACCGCCACTAGCAAGGGAAATCTTACCTTCTGGCAATGGAAAGGCTTTGGGGTTACCCTCTCGTGCTAACTTATCTATAACTGGTCCTCCGGGATAGCCTAACTTTAATAATCGTGCTACCTTATCAAAGGCTTCACCAGCAGCATCGTCACGGGTTGCGCCCAGTATCTCATAGCTACCACAGGTTTTGACATAAATTAAGCTAGTGTGACCGCCAGACACCAACAGACTCAAAAATGGTGGTTCTAGTTCTGGCTCACTGAGATAGGTGGCGTAAATATGACCTTCTAGATGATGGACACCTACAAAGGGCTTGTTGTGGACAATGGCCAGGGTTTTGGCAGCTGTGACCCCCACTAGTAGAGAGCCCACTAAGCCGGGAGCGCAGGTAGCAGCAATGCCGTCAATTGCTCCCCAGTCCAGTTGAGCTGCTTCTAGGGCTTGCGCGATCGCATTATTGATGGTTTCCAGATGGCTACGGGATGCTACCTCTGGCACCACACCCCCATACTGCCGATGCATAGGAATTTGGGAGGCAACAATATTGCTACAACATTTACGATTGTTAACAATCGCCACAGCTGTTTCATCACAACTGGTTTCTATTGCTAAAACACAAGCCATTCACCAATGACCTTTATTGAAACACTACTTTTAGTTAATTAAACTTTACTAGATACACGCCTCAGAGTAAGATTGCCTGAGTGTACAAATAATTTGATCTCTTGGTTTGTACAAAAAACTTTTTGTTTCTTAACAAAAGGAGACACTTTCTATGCGACGATTGTTAGCTTTAATTTTTGCCGTCTCTGTGTGGCTTTGCGCCATCAGCCCAGCCTCTGCTTCTTTGGATCATCTCACCCCTTGTAGTGAGTCTGCTGCATTTCAAGCCCGGAAGGCTCAGTTCCTAAATACTACAGGTGACCCCAATTCCGGTGCGAACCGATTTGAGCGGTATTCTCAAGCACTTTGTGGTGATGAGGGATATCCTCACTTGATTGTGGATGGTCGTTTCTCCCATATGGGTGACTTCCTCATTCCTAGCTTACTCTTCCTCTATATCACTGGCTGGATTGGCTGGGCAGGTCGCAGCTATCTACAAGCGATTCAAAAGGGTAAGAACCCAGAAGAAAAAGAAGTCATCATTGATGTCCCCGTGGCATTTAGTAAGATGCTAATGGCTGCCTCATGGCCTTTGTTAGCATTCAAAGAAATCACTACTGGTGAAATGTTTGCTAAAGATGATGAGATTCCTGTCTCACCACGCTAGCAATCATACTTAGACTCGCTGGCGGGAACGCTTTTAGCACTGAAAAGTTAGCTAAAAACTAGTGCCGTTCTCGCTAATCAAGTTTTCACGCTTTATAGACAGGGCATGATATTGATGTGCCAAGATGTCTTGAAATAGTTATCGATTTTAGGAGAATGTTCCATGCAGGATTTACTCAAGTATTTGTCCCTAGCACCAGTGTTGTTGGCTGTTTGGATGACCATTACGGCTGGAATTTTGATTGAATTTAACCGCTTTTTCCCTGATCTACTTTTCCATCCGTTGTAATTAGGAAAAATGGGGAAAAGATTTAAATAATTCATTCCGGATTGGTAGGTAAGCTAATTAATATACAGCTCCTACCTTAGTTCGCTGAATTATTTAAATTTACCCTAAAAAACCTATTCACAATTTAAAAAAATAATTCAGAGTGCAGAATCCATAATCCAGAAGTAAAGTTGAATATTTCTGAATTAATTATTTCTGAATTATTAAGTTGCTGAATCCTGAATTTAGCAACTAATAATTCTGCATTCTGAATTGATAATTGTAAGCATTCAGCTATCAGCTATCAGCTATTAGCCTATGGGCTACAGATGGTGCTACTTGAGGTGCTATCAGCGATCAGCTTTGGGCTTGTGGGCACGCTACTGTTCGCGCAGCGTGCGTGTAGCGCAATCGGTGCTTATGGGGAAACTCACAGGGTCGAAGCCTGTGCGACGCTACTGTTCGCGCAGCACCTCAAGTAGCGCAATCGGTGCTTTTGAATAAAATAAGCTGACGGCTGACGGCTGACGGCACCTCAAGTAGCACCATCTGTAGCGCATATGCTTACGATAATTCAGAATTCGGTTGACCAAAAGTCTGGGTTTCAAGCCTGGCCAAAGGCCACGCTACTTGAGTTTCCCTTCTAGGGCGACTTTTTCCGAAATAAGGTATATTATATTTAAATGTGTAGCCTAGCACAGGCAGGATTCGTCGGTACTGCCCTATTTAACAACGAGCGTTTTGCGATGCTAGTACACGAGGCGCGAAAAACCTCACGGTGTGCTTACAGTCGTCGAATTAAATTCGCCACGGGTCGCACCGCTAAAACGCATGGGTCTTAACAGATACCGAAAACCAGTAAAATAACAACTTCAAAATATATAACGTACCGTGGGGTTAGAAGTTACCGTAAGAAGAGTGGAGCCTTAATCAACAAGTTTTAACCCTTTTACGCATAGCCGACTAACCATAAAGGCGACCCTCTGATAAGGTTTCGTCTCCGGCACACGGGAACAAGGAAATTCCCAACGCTTAGGAAGACAAGCCCACTGGGGTTAGTTAAATTAGGCTCGATATTTGGTTTTTAAACGGGTATTTGGCTTAAGTATTGCCTTTCAGGATAGCTAATTTTAAGGCATGTCCTAGAACTAAGAATCCCCGCTCTTTTAGGGCGGGGAGTGTCAACTTTTGTAAAATTGTTTGAAATGGCAAATCTGGCACTGCTGAGTGTATCTGACAAAACTGGGCTAATCGACTTTGCCCGTCAGCTAGTAGAAGAATTTGAATTTGATTTAATCAGCAGTGGTGGAACGGCTAAAGCCTTGCAATCAGAGGGTTTGCCGGTAACGAAAGTGTCTGATTACACTGGCTTTCCAGAAATTTTAGGTGGCAGGGTGAAAACCCTACATCCACGAATTCATGGTGGAATTTTGGGAAGGCGAGATTTCCCCGAAGATGTGGCAGAAATGGAGACAAACCAGATTCGTCCCATTGATTTGGTGGTGGTGAATCTCTATCCATTTGAACAGACTGTTGCTAAACCGGACGTGAGTTTAGCAGAAGCAATTGAAACTATCGATATCGGTGGTCCAACACTGCTGAGGGCAGCTGCGAAAAACTATGCTCATCTGACAGTGCTGTGTAATCCTAGTCAGTATCAGGATTATTTAGAGGAGTTGCGCCAGAATGGAAATCAACCATCAACTGAATTCCGTCAGGCTTGCGCTATAGAGGTTTTTGGTCATACCGCTGCCTATGACCATGCGATCGCATCCTACCTGATCGGGTACAAAGATCCAGTTTCCCTACCAAAACGATTTACCTTGTCTGGACAACAGCGCCAATCTCTACGCTATGGCGAGAATCCCCATCAACCGGCATCGTGGTATCAATCCGGAACGGTTCCCACAGGTTGGGCTGCAGCCACTAAACTTCAGGGTAAGGAACTCAGTTACAACAACCTGGTGGATTTAGAAGCTGCACGGCGGATCATTAATGAATTTACTGACACTCCAGCCGCAGCAATTCTCAAGCACACCAATCCTTGTGGGGTAGCCTTGGCAGAAACCCTCTCGCAAGCCTATCAGAAGGCATTCAATGCTGACTCTATTTCTGCCTTCGGTGGAATTGTGGCATTAAATCAACCCATTGATGCTGCTACAGCTGTTGCGTTAAAGAAAACTTTCTTAGAATGTGTAGTCGCACCAGGATGTGAACCAGAAGCTCAAGAAATTCTCAGTGCTAAGTCGAAGCTAAGGGTGTTGCTATTACCAGACTTACAGACCGGAGCAAAGCAAACTGTGAAAGCTATTGCAGGGGGGTTTCTGGTACAAGCTGCGGATGATGCCATGGATAATCCTGAGAATTGGCAAGTGGTAAGCCAAAAGCAACCTACTCCTGACCAAATGGCAGAATTATTATTTGCTTGGAAGGTGTGTAAGCATGTAAAGTCTAATGCCATCGTCGTGACGCGCGATCGCACAACCTTAGGTGTGGGTGCGGGTCAAATGAATCGGGTAGGTGCAGTCAATATAGCATTAGAACAGGCTGGGGAAAATAGCAAAAACGCTATCCTTGCTAGTGATGGATTCTTCCCGTTCGATGACTCAGTGCGGACAGCTGCTAAAGCAGGGATTGAGGCAATTGTGCAACCGGGTGGGAGTTTACGAGATCAAGACTCGATTCAGGCAGCAGATGAACTGGGATTAGTAATGGTGCTCACCGGTATGCGCCACTTTTTACATTAGTTATTTAAATTATCCAGAAGAAAATGAAAGTAAGTACTTGCCCCTATGTTTAAAAAACTACCCTTGTTAGAGGGGGTTAGGGGAGCCAAACCAACTAAACTTTGTAAGTCCTCTTGACAAAAAATACATATAAATTCAATATTTATGAGTATTTATCGTTTAAAATTTATTAATATCATATAAAGCGACGATGAGAATGGTAAAGTCATGCAACTGTGTAAAGATGCCTTAGGAATTCTCAAAGAAACTAGTCGAACTTTCTATATTCCAATTAGTTGTTTACCAGGAGGGTTACAAGAATCTGTTGCTTCTGCATACTTATGTATGCGTGCAATTGACGAAATTGAAGATGATTTTGAGCTTGATAACCCTACCAAGGCTTCACTGTTGCGAAAAATTAGTTTCGGTCTACAAGGTATAGGTAATGGATTCAGTGCCTCGGAATTATCTTTAGCCTTGAGTAAGCACGAACAGCCACTTCCAGAAGTAACCATTCGGATTGGTGAATGGGCAATGCTAGCACCGGAAACCATTGCACCTCGCATTTGGGAAGCTAGCGCAGCTATGGCAGATAGAATGGCAGCTTGGGCTGAATGCGGTTGGGAAATTAATACAGAAATGGATTTGGATGCTTATACTTATAGCGTTGCCGGCTCTGTAGGATTGTTACTTTCTGATTTATGGGCTTGGTATGATGGTACCCAAACTAACCGTAGTTATGCAGTTGGTTTTGGTCGGGGTTTACAAGCAGTCAACATTCTACGTAACCGGTCTGAAGATTTGACAAGGCAAGTGGATTTTTTTCCCAACGGCTGGGGCGAAGAAGAGCTACATAAATATGCTCGGAGAAATCTCTCTTTAGCTGATGCTTACACCAATGCTCTACTGAAGAATAGTCCAGCCAGAAATTTTTGCCAAATTCCCCTGGCTTTAGCTCATGCAACCCTTGATGTTTTAGCTCTCGGACAATCTAAACTAACCCGCAGTGCAGTGATGGGTATTGTTGAGGAATTAACAACTAAGTAGATCGGTATAAAAGTGTTCTATTTTATTAGGAATAGTTAAGCGATCGCTTAAGAACAACACACTGTCGTTTTTTTGCTGAGCTTCAATCGGGGTCAACCCTAGATTGCGTAAGGCTTTCAGCGACTGCGATCGCCATCTCTGTCAGAAATGCAGGTATAGCAATTCCAATATTGCTTCCAATATTGAGTAGAACACAAATCAACTGTAGGGGCGCACACCGTGCGCCCAATTGCTTATGGTAGATTAAATCAGACCTAGTTGTTCCAGAATTCCGTTACCAGTAAGCAACTCGGTAGCCAAGCCAATGGCGAAACCAAGCATTGCCAAACGGCCATTCCAGGTTTCAGCAAAGTTGGTGAAACCGAACTTAGATTCTTGCTCTTGAGTCATTGTTATAGATCTCCTAGGGTTTTGTTAGCTTCTGTAATATAAGTTAACCTATTTTGGGGATATTTGCAACATTTATTTATATTTTTATAACCAAAATATGGTATATGCGGATACGCTTTGCCTGAAGTAGGGATAACTGGAGGCTATAGGGAGATAGGGTTGAACGCGCAGCGTGGCCTTTTGGCCAAGGTTAACAGGTTGATGGTTAACTGGTTGATGGTTAACTGGTTGGAGGTTAACCGGTTGAAGGTTAACTGGTTGAAGGTTAACTGGTTGAAGGTTAACTGGTTGAAGGTTAACTGGTTGAAGGTTAACTGGTTGAAGGTTGTTCGCGTAGCGTGGCCTTTTGGCCAAGGTTGTTGAAGGTTGTTCGCGTAGGGTGGCCAATAGGCCAAGGTACTAACCTTCAACCGACAACACCTACTAACCTTCAACCGACAACACCTACTAACCAGCAACACCTACTAAGGGGCAACACCTACTAAGGGGCAACCTACTAACCTTCAACTCTATGGGTTCACAGTCTAATGTCGATCGGGAACCCTTACCCCCAGCATCGGTACAGGTGATGAACCTGGACGGCTCAAACCAACAGACCTTTGCCTATGGCTGAGGTAATCTTGTCGGTCTCGACTGTCATCCAATTACTGGTGAACTTTACACTACTGTCAATAGACCTGATGACTTGTTTAACCTTAAATAAAGTAGCTGCTAGCTTTCCCGAGCCAAGGCAGAAGCTTAGTGATAATAAGCTGAACTGTTTCCCATAAGTTTTTTCCTGCTTCAACCGTTTCACCAGCTTCTTTTAAACCTTTGAGAGCTGTACAAGCCTTTTGCAAATTCTTAGCAGCAAAATCCTTATCCGGCTCTTCTCCTTGTGCTTCTTCAGGACTTACGCAACTGGCACAGTGGGGAGCTTGACTATAGTACTTTAGTACTATAGTCAAGCTCCGTCTGTGATCAGCCCTTTTTCAGATTAGTAATAGTAATTAATGGTCGTTCGTTTTTTAAATTTTCTGATCAAATCAGAGGAGGGTGCTTTAAAAAATTCAGTTAGTGATGAAATTTACTAAACTTAACTATTGTCAATACTTATTAAGTAGCCACCTCAATTATACTCTCACCAATTTAGCCGAACATTTAGAGCAGATTAGCCATGATCAAATCAACCGTTATCTAAAAAATGATAAATTGACCCCACGCTTACTGTGGGATAATGTCAAAGACTTAATTGAAATAAATGAGCAAGCTTATCTAGTTTTTGATGACACAGTAATTGATAAACGATACTCTAGAAAAATAGAGATAAGCCAACGACAATCTAGTGGTAATTCCCATGGTATAATTCAAGGAATTGGATTCATAAATTGCATATATGTCAATCACGAAACCAAAAAGTTTTGGGTAGTAGACTATCGTATTTATGACCCAGAACGGGATGGTAAGACAAAAATAGAACATGTTTTGGAGCATATCCAAAACCTTGTGTATTCTAAGGAGTTGCCATTTAGAACTGTATTGATGGACAGTTGGTATGCCACAAATAAATTAATGTTATATATCGAGGATTTGGGAAAATATTATTATTGTACTCTCAAACGTAATCGACTTGTAGATGATACTGGCAATCAAAAAGATTATCAAAGAATTGAATCATTAGTTTGGGATGAAAAAGAGTTAAAATCCGGTAAATTAGTAAAAATAAAAAAATTTACCGCCTCCAAAAAAGTGAAACTTTTCCGGGTAAGTGTCTCCACCGACAAAACGGATTTTATCGCTACAAACGATTTATCTCAAAATTCTACGGACGTTGTACAAAAAGAGTGTAAGGTTCGATGGAAGGTTGAGGAGTTTCATCGAGAATTAAAACAATTGACTGGTATTGAATCATGTCAATGTCGCAAGGGTCGTATTCAAAGAAACCATATTGCTTGTGCTATTTTAGTTTGGCTCAGACTCAAAAATTTGGCTTATAAAAGTAGTCAAACAATTTATCAAATTAAGCATGGGCTCTTTTCCAATTACTTAATTAACCAACTAAAACGTCCTGACATTACTATGTCTATAGTTTAGTTATTAGACTCTCGCCGTAGTCTAGCCCCACCATTAGTTGTGCCAGTTGCGTAAGTCCTGTTCTTCTTTAGCAGCTTCTAAATACTTGATTGCTTTAGATGTCTCTGCCTCCGGTAACTGTGAGCTGCGAAACAGTTCTTCAAGCTTAGTAATCTCCTCAACCACATTGGCTTGAGTCAATGGCTGAGAAGATTCAATTTTACCAATTTGTTTATTTTGGGTCAGAGTTGTATCCTTCTCCGCATTTACTACAACTTGGCTATCATAAATTTGACCAACGTTGAAATTGACTTGTTGAGAAGACTTTTCTTCTGGCATGACTGTAGCACGAGTAAATTTTACGTTTAATCTTTAACGAAATACTAGCTAAATAATATGACTTTTACAATTGTCATAATTTCCACTAATCATCTAAGTAAAAAATTAGTGGTAGCTGAATAATTTGGGTGTATCTCATATTTTAAAATATTGCGTAGTGGCGTGGCACAGCTAATTTGGTGCATTAGATTCTAGGTCTTCATCAAGTTCAAATACAGGATATAGGTGTTTAAGTTTGACTCGTGCATCTTCGGTAGTAAATCGCCAAACGACCTTGG
>NZ_JAAHHC010000131.1:0-1122 GCF_010672265.1 Moorena sp. SIO3A2 | reverse complement strand
CCCATAGCAAAAACCCCCGGCCACCTGTAGAGTGACCGGGGTTTTTTCTTTCTGCATCGACAACTTTACCCTACAGTGCTATACTCATAGCAGAAGCGGGAGCTCCACCAAAGACCTCCCGCCTCCATAGCCGATCAAATAGACTCATCATTCTTAGGTATAGTATAACATGTTAATGCATAACTTTGGCAACGACAAGCTTTTTCCCCAGACAACTGAAGAAACTACCATTGCTGGTATAACGATTCCCATCGGGTGGGTAAACTTAACCTTGATGTGCGTGAATCAAGGAAAGAAACCAAATGCTTTCACTCGCCAGAAAACTACGATAGCTTACATTAAGGCACTAAAAGAACAGCTAGAGAAAGAGCGACGTGCCAAACGCGCCGCCCAAGATATTGACAAAACAGGGGAAGAAAACCCAAGAACAAGCGAAGAAACGACGGAAGTACTGATATCAGTTACTGAGAAAAATAACGTTCCTAATGCTGTTCGTGGAGTATGGTGCCATCCAGAATTAGCTATCAAATGCGCAGCTTGGATTAGTCCTGAGTTTGAAGTTTGGGCTATGCGAACGCTAAGGCAAGTGATAGAAGGTGGATTCACCCCCAACTCCCCAGAAGCGGTGAGAGCCCAGGCAATAATTCAGCGAGCGTGGGAAGTTCAGTTGCTCCATTCCCGCCGACAGCGCCGTAGTTTCACAGACTGCTTGAAAGAGGCGATCATTCGGGAGCATGGTGAGGAATTCTACCGTAGTCCAGCATCTGCCGCTATCTTTGCCAAATATACAGCGATCGCGCAGAACCGGCTAACGGGGTTCCCCAACTTTAACGGAAATCGTGAGAACTGCACGGAAGAACAGCTGGACATGCTGGCAAGGTTTGAGCAAACGTTCGCCACGTTGTTTGAGACGTTTTACCCCGACGAATACAGCTTTGATGAGTTGTTTGAAAAGGTGTTGCGAAAGATGAGTTGACATTCCCGATAGCCCCATGCCCATAGCCCCATGCCAATAGCCCCATGCCCATAGCAAAAACCCCCGGCCACCTGTAGAGTGACCGGGGTTTTTTCTTTCTGCATCGACAACTTTACCCTACAGTGCTATACTCATAGCAGAAGCGG
>NZ_JAAHHC010000130.1:0-1146 GCF_010672265.1 Moorena sp. SIO3A2 | reverse complement strand
AGACCTCTCCAAAAACTTGAAACTTTCTCAGGCACTGCTTTTCAGCGATCAAATTGACCAAGTCAATTTTACGTTGAATTAACGCTATAATAAGCTTAAGAAGCTATTGATGTTAATTTAGCACTAAAACTATGAGCATAGACAACCTCAATTGTTTCAGCAATTTCCGAGGCTTTTGTTACTTGTAATACTAAGGCTCCTGTTCTCAATCTTACCAAACCACATATTGTCAAAATCACCCCAGAATATTTATTAGAATTTAGGCGAAACCTTTCTCCCGCTATTTTAAAAATTTTTACCAACCTAATCACATGTTCTACAAATATTCTGTTTGAAGATAATAGCTTGTTATATTTCTTTTGCTGTGAGGTTAACTCACCATTTCTTGGCTTTTTATGGGGAGTTCTTATTTGTTCTTCTCCTAGATAAGCTTTGTCCCCACTCAGTCGTTGTTTATCATCAAATTTTTTTAAACTTTCCCGACAAATATTTATGTCACTTTTGGGGCCTGGTTTACCGACCACTACATCCACTATATCTTCCCCTTTTGGCAAAACAATAAATTGATTTTTAAATGTATGGTTTTTCTTCTTGCCAGAATAGAATAATTTTTGTTGATTATAGTCTGAAGGTCTTTCTCTGACTTGTTCTGCGCTATCTACTATTAACTCATACTCAGTTAAGGCTTCTTGAATTATATCCTCGGATTCTTCGTACTTTTTTACTTGTTCTAACAAAGAAGCTGGTAGAGCTTCCCTGAAAATAGATTGCCAGTAGTTAAAAGTAGAGTTTGCTTTAGATTCACTCACCTGGAACTGTAGTCCGAGAAGTTGAAAGTTTATGTGATGTCGTAAGTAAATTAATGTCAAGACTATTTGGTCTTCAATTGATAATTTTTGTCCAGCACCTCCCCCAGGCTTTATTAGCCGGACTTTTTGATTTTCAATTTTTTCTTGATGTTGACGATGTAATAACTTAGCTTGTTCTATCAGTTGAGAGAGTTGCTCATAATTTATTCCTAGCAATCTTTTTGTTTGTTTAGGATTTTTTTGGATGTAGTTCCAAGTGTAGCTCATGGTTTTTGAGGTTGATAAAAGTGATTAATTTTATCTTATTTTACCATAAGTTTGTTTTTTGGAGAGGTCT
>NZ_JAAHHC010000013.1:0-89698 GCF_010672265.1 Moorena sp. SIO3A2 | reverse complement strand
CTTTGTACAAAGATGGCCTTCCTTTGATGAAACGACTAATTCAAGCTCGTTGCTCTATTACTGCTCCTCCTACTCTTCCGATACCTCTCTAAACCTGACCAAACGTCTTTCCAAAAGAGCCACACCCAAATAAATTAGCGCTACCGTTTACTCCCAAGGTCCCGAGAATTTGAGAGAGGGTGCTACCGGTGACACGAGTCAAAATATTGGTAATGCCATCGGGATTAGCAAAATACACTCGCTGACCATTACCTACATTAAATTCCAGAAAACTGTGGAATAAGTTACTATCTCGAATCGCTCCCCCTTCGATTAAATCCGCTGCTGCACCACGGATAGTCTGATTGGGAGTAACTTGAGAATTTTCATTCCCCAAGGTACTATCTGGGGTAATTTGAGCAAGGGTGGGTGAGGCGAGTAATAAACATAGACTACTAACTTCGAGCAATCCCACTAAGCCTATTTGCATTAGTGAAATGGTATCTTTGGGTAGCCTTTCTGTGAGGAGATTAGTCCTGTAGTCGGAGCTAGATATCGGATGAGCTTTGTGGGCAAAGGGGAAGCTTACGCATTTCATGGAATTGTCTGGCCGATTACTCTCAGTCTTAGAGTTCCCGGCACTGTTGGTCAGAGTAACATCTGTTTATAGTGCTACGCGCAAGTCAGAAGTCACAAGTCACAAGTCAGGTATGACTAAGTTTCGGAGTTTAGGAATGTCAAACACCTTAATGCGTAGTGCTATTTTTTCAAAAAACAACCAAGTATATCTAATGTTTAAAAAAACTATAACTTATTATCTTTAAGCATTAGATATACTATTTTTAAGTAATTGTAAATAGTGCAAAATATCAGTATTACCTGTCCCCTATCTCCCCACACTCTTACCCCGATTCCCGATTCCCGATTCCCGATTCCCGATTCCCTGTTACCTGTTACCTGTTCCCTTTGGTATAAGTAGTGATTGATGTTCAAGCAAGCATGGAAGCCTTGACTGAGATGGTAGGAAATCAAGACCAGCAACATCCTCAGGAAAAACGCGATCGCGAAATAGTTAACCGTCTTTTACAACAACAACCCAATGAATACAACTTGGCGGAATTAGCCCGACTGCGGATTCGCTATGACAGCTTTCCCGGTGCTAGGGCCATTCAAAGAGACTTGGATTTATTGCTTCAGCGATGGCAACTGACAGAACAACAGCTTTTTGAGAAAACCCTTCAGATTCATCAAGCCGGTCTCGCGTATAGACGAGACAACAGTTGTGGGAGCCAGGATGACTGGACTTAAGACTTCTTTGCTGAAGTCGGGAATAGGGAGTAGGGAGTAGGGAGTAGGGAGTAGGGAGTGGGAAAAAATCATGTTGGTTTTTCAGTACCTTTTATGATAAATTTCCAGTTAAAAAACTCAGAAAGCTTACTGTAAAAACAAAATTAGGCTCTTCAACTAACAAAATTTACTGAATACGGCCTCTTACCACTGTTCCCTGCTCCCTGCTCCCTGCTCCCTTTACTAGATTAATTTCATTTAACCGATTTCCTAGGGGCTGGGGGTAAAAGCTTAAAGATCTGTTTTTCTTGATTCGGTTTAAGGTTCTGATCAGCGGGAGCTATTGGATCTATCTTAGGTAGATCGATCTTAGGGGGGGACTTAGGGATGGGAGGAGTTTTAGCCAGCTCATTAGACGAAGCTGTATCTATAGCAGTATTGAGAGCTTCCAGTTGTTGAGATATCAGAGCCTGCTGTTGCAGCTGCTCGGTAGAAGACACTAAGCCGCTGAGTCCATTAACTAAATCCTTGACATTGCGGCGAAACGCTGGATCCCCAGTCAGATCATCTAGGTCAGCGGTAATCTTTTGGGCATTTTCAAAGGTAACTCGTGCTGAGTCGAGGGTTTGTTGCAATACCAGTAAATTAGTGGGACTGTTGAGAGTATTGGAAACATTACGTAAGTTAGCAGATGCTTGGGCAGCATTAGCTGATAGGTTTTCTAAGTTCCGCAGCATTTGTGATACATCCGTTTGATAAACCGCTGAGTTAACCCGATTCGCGGTAACGGTTAAGTTGCTGGTCAGTATACGCAGATCTTCACTGGCCTGAGAGATGCTATCCAAGGTGGTGACCAAATTTCCCCGATTGCTGACCAATAGTTGATTGGCAGAGGTGATCAACTGATTGAGTTCCCTTGCCGTTTGGCTGTATTGCTCGGAGGTACTAGAAATGCTACTGGTTGCCAACCCGATTAGACTAGATGTTTGATTGGCCGCACTGGTCACAGCATTCGTTGCGTTGGACAAGCCTGCTACCTCTTGCCGCACGATGCGGGACAACTGGGTCATCTCTTTGCTAAGTTCTGAAACGTCTCTAGCTGCATTGGAGGCATTTTCCGCAAGGCTATTGATTTTGTCAAAAAAGGCTGGATCACCGAAGAGTTCAGCAATGCGATTTCCGTTCCGTAGAAGGTCAGCAAAGGTGGAACCCACATCACCATTAATCTGATCTTCTTCACAAATAACTAGGGCAGAATTACATTGTGCTCCGAAGGGTGTAAGACTTTGAGCAGTTGCAGGTAATTGTCCTAGGGGCATGATATCCACATTGGTAGCACCAATTAAACCCGATTGATTAGCTTCAACCTGGACTTTGCGGGGGATTAACAATCCAGGGTCATCAATTTCAACGGTGACATTGACCCCATTAGTACCGGGTTCAATCTTAGTGATTCTCCCAACTTGGACACCGCGATAGCTGACCGATGCCCCCACTTGCATCCCAGCAGCGTTCCCAAAATTGACAATGAATTTATAGCTCTTTCGACCTAAGCTAATGCCACTAATCCATACAACAAGTCCACCGAAAACAGCAAGTCCTGCTACTATTAATAAGCCAACGGAGCCTTCTCGAATCGTCCGCGATCGCATAGTTTAACCTTTTTTACCCTTTCCCCTCACATTTACCATCATGCCTCACCAACCACTGACATCCAAATTGGAACCCACTTGAGCAAGTTTCGAGTAGTCCATTGGGTCAGATAGATGAGGTAAAATCCCCAAAACCTTAACATTGGTTAGAGTCTCGATTAACCTAATCGGAGCCAACTGAGTTATTTCTTCGGAGGTACGAGGTTGGACGCAATTGAGGACAATGCCTTTGAGGTCAACTCGTGATGAGCGTGCCAGGGCAACATTAGCAACCACTTGTGCGATCGCTCCTAATTCTATCGGCGCAACCAATACCGTTGGCAATCGCCAATCCCTTGCCAAATCTGCCACAATCAGTTCATGAGTCACCGGTGAACCTAGTCCTCCCAAAGCTTCCACCAAGACCACATCCCGCTGACTGCGCAGAGTATTGAAGCCTTGCCAGACCTTTTCGAGGTCAACCTGTCTTCCTTCTAGATCTGCAGCAACTGGTGGTGCTGCAGGGGTTTTAAACTCCACGGGTGTGATCTCCTCCAGGGTTTGAGCCAAGTCAAATAGTTGCTGGTAAATTTCGCGATCGCCAATTCCGGTTTGAATCGGCTTGAATATCCCCAGACTCTCTTGAGGACGGTAAGTCTGCCAATAAGCAGCGATCACAGAAGTCAAAACCGTTTTGCCGATGCCTGTATTGGTGCCAGTAATTAGTAATACGTTCAAGATTGACTCACTTTAAGTCTGAAAGGCTAATATCTAAAGCAAACTTTCTTTCCTGTTTAGCAATTACATCTACTATATACTCACCAGAACTAGGCAGCTGACCTTGCCACCTTTGCACCCCTGAAGCCTGTTCCACTAACTTCCCATTGGGATAGCGGATAGTTAAAGCCACATCACTTTCAATCACCTCTAGCTTCAATTGCTTACCCTGTTTAGCCTTCACCAAGTAGCGCTGAATCTTCTGGGGGCTAGTGCGACCCAGTAGCTGCAAACCCTTGCTTCCCTGCAATAAATTGACCCTTTCTATGTTATAATCAGCAGTTGGTTTAGGTTTAGGTTTCGGCTTCGGTGCTTCTGTTAACCTTAATCCTAGCTGATAATCGCTATTCGGTAGACCCTTAACTGGACTTAGTTGAATCGTGTAGTTGCCAGTGAAAGGAAATTTCCCTTCCCATTGCCGTACCCGTTTAGCTCGATTGTCCACTGGTTTTCCGTCCGGGCCAAGCACTGTCATCAAGACCCCTTCGTCACTGAGATATGTCTTCAGGGTTTGGTATTGTTTACCCTGGATAATGTAGTTAATAGTGTGATTAGCCTTTAAATTCCTGGATTTTGAAAGGGTTTTACCAGCAGAAAGCTCTAGACGCTGACTGTAGATTTGAGGTTTACTCGGGGTTGGACTAGCGCTAGGGGTTGGACTAGCGCTAGGGCTCGGAGTGGGAGTCGGACTAGGACTAGGACTAGGACTCACTGACACCTTAGGACTTGGAGATTTGCCAGTGTCCTGCTGATTAAAATTGCTCACCCACACCCAAGAGCCTATTCCTGCCAGCACTGCTAGTCCTGTAGCTATCCCAAGCAGCGGCCAAGGACTATTCCAGATAGAGCGACCCGTGGCTTGAGACATCACCGGTTCACTCGGTTCTCCACCTCTAGCCTCCCTGGGTGTTCCACCTTGAGCTGATGCCACTGTCGTGCCGGGTATTGGCTTGGGTTTTGGAAGTTGGGGAGTTAACCCAGAAGCTTGAAAGGCATACAAGACTTCTCTAGCGGATTGGTAGCGATCGCTTGCTTGATAACTAAGCATCCGATTTAATATCTCAGCTAACTCATCGCTAACCCTAGCCCAGGGACGCCAGTTCCAAGTCAGATTAGTATTATCCACCAGTTCTTCTGGTTCTTTCCCAGTCAGTAGCACTATCGCAGTCACTGCTAGGGAATATAGGTCACTACTTGGATACACCTGACCGGTCTGAATTTGCTCCCTGGGAGCGTAACCGCTTTTGCCAATACTAGTTGTTGGTGTGGGAGTATCGGGCAATTGAAGACGAGTTGCCAGTTCCTGTACCACACCCAAATTAATCAACACCGGTATACTGTCCGTCTCCCGCATGATAATGTTATCCGGTATGATATCTCGGTGAATAATCCCTTGGCTGTGGATGTAGTCCAAAACTGGCAAAGATTGCTGCAATAGCTGACGCACTTCCGTTTCTGATACGACTCCCAACTTGGTCGGGCTAGCCATTGGGGGTGATTGGACTTCCCCATCGGGATTAGAAGATAGAGGTTCACTTTGATTCTGAAGGGCTTTCCGTTGTTCTAGTAGTTCACCATAGGTTTTTCCCTCTACGTAGTCTCGCACCAGAAACAGCCGTCCTTGCTCTTCAAAGGTAGCTCGGAACTGAGGAATTTGGGGGTGTTCAATTTTATACAGGATACCTGCTTCTTGTTGAAACAGTTGCCTTGACTTATCTAAATTATTAGTTTCTGTCTGAGGGGGAATAAATTCTTTGAGGGCACAAGGTTCATTGAAACGCCCTTGATCCTCTACCAGGTAAGTCCGATTGAATTCTCCTTGGTCAAGGACACGGAGCAGATGGTAGCGATTTTGCAGAATAGTTCCAGAGGCAATCGGTGGTTCCATCGGTGGTAGATCAGTTGTTACGGACAATGAGGCAGGAGGAGTATTCTTGAAGTTTAGACTTATTTCGGTTGCTTTGGAACTCCACCGATGGATTCCAACTGTTCCTTTGAGTAACAGTTGATAAGCATATAAATCAGCGCTTACCCAAGACTGGACTCCAAACCCGCTTATGGTGTAGAGTCAGAAGCTATACCCTACAAGTATAGTTATTGCGTAAGTCCTGTAGGGAATTTGGAATAGGAAATAGGGAATAGGGAAAAAATCCTGTGTAGTTAATCAATATCACAACTGCTAAGCACCTAAACAAAATTAATTACCTACTCTGGATCTCTGTAACCCTTACATTGCATGGCTTTGATTTTCGGTAAATGTGCAATTAATTTTGTGCACCTGCTTATATAGGTTTTTCTGGTTTATTATAACATCACGACATGTTCATTGCTATCTTATTTTCCTGTGGAATTATCTCAAATAACTACCTTAATTGAATAGATGTACAGTTGAACATCAAATTAGGGACAATAGTTTATTTTCGGATTTGACTAAGAAACTTAAAAAAAATTCTTGATTTATGACCTTAGTTTGATCACACTACACTATATAGCAATCCTAAATCATTTGTAAAATCACTGAAATTTTTAAAAACTCGATCCTTTTCCCTTACATTCTGCCATCTGCCTCCTGCCTCCTGCCTCCTGCCTCCTGCCTCCTGCCTCCTGCCTCCTGCCTTAAAGCAGCCCATTTCTTTCACGAATCAGATCGGATTGCAATATATTGTGTCTTGCGGAAAGTACTGTATGAGTTAAATGCTATAAAAATTAATAAAATATTAATCAAATTTAAATAAATAATTATAAAAATTATTATAAAAAGGATATTCTTAGAATGTTAAGATCGCGTTGAAATAAGCTTCGAGGGTTTGCTGTGAGCAGTTCAGTTACTTTAGAGCTTCAACCTATTCTGCCCCAGATAGCCGATAACAATCGTTTAAGACTATTTTCTGGTTCGGCAAATGTTTCCCTTTCTCAGGAAGTGGCACGCTATCTAGGCATCGACTTGGGACCGATGGTACGGAAACGATTTGCTGATGGGGAGCTCTATGTCCAAATTCAAGAATCCATCAGGGGGTGTGATGTTTACCTGATTCAACCGACTTGCTATCCGGTGAATGATTACCTGATGGAGTTACTCATTATGATCGATGCTTGCCGTCGAGCCTCAGCACGGCAAGTTACTGCTGTGATTCCTTACTATGGTTATGCTCGAGCAGACCGTAAAACGGCGGGGCGTGAGTCCATTACAGCGAAACTGGTGGCTAACCTGATTACTGAAGCTGGTGCTAATCGGATTTTGGCAATGGATTTGCACTCCGCTCAAATTCAAGGTTATTTCGATATCCCCTGCGACCATGTCTACGGTTTACCAGTATTACGACAATACCTGGCTTCTAAGGAACTAACCGATCTGGTAGTAGTTTCGCCGGACGTTGGTGGTGTGGCTAGAGCCAGAGCGTTTGCCAAAAAGCTATATGATGCCCCCCTTGCCATTATCGACAAGCGCAGGCAAGCTCACAATATCGCTCAAGTCATGAATGTGATTGGGGATGTGAAGGGTAAAACTGCGGTGTTGGTGGATGATATGATTGACACTGCTGGCACGATTTGTGAAGCGGCCAAAGTACTGCGTCAAGAGGGTGCTCGTCAAGTCTACGCTTGTGCAACCCATGCCGTGTTTTCGCCACCATCTGTAGAGCGCCTCTCTAGTGGGGTGTTTGAAGAAGTAATTGTTACCAATACTATTCCACTTCCGGAAGCGAAACAGTTTCCACAGTTGACAGTGCTTTCAGTGGCTAACTTATTGGGTGAAACCATCTGGCGTATTCATGAAGACTCTTCTGTCAGCAGTATGTTTCGTTGAAAATCCCCCCTGCTCCCGGGGGGATTTTAATTTTAAAAAGTTGTATTGAGTGTTGAGTGTTGACTAGATACAAGCAATGGTTAACAGTCAACCAATAACGCAACTGGGTATCAGCCAAGATTAAATTGGCCACTAAAAATTATTCGTTTGGATAGGAGGTGGAGAGAAACGGGAGATAGGGAGATAGCGGTGCTGAACGCGCACCGTGGGGTAATTTTTATTAATAAAAATGGGAACCGTGGCGAATTTAATTCTTAATGGATCAAGCGCACCTTAGGTATTTTTAACCTAAAAAAAACTCTCCCCAGCACCCCACCTCCCTTTTAACCCATTGACATACCTGCCCACTAAGGGGGTGATTATAAACGGTTTTCAGGTGTTATGAATTGAGATTCAAATCGTGAAAACCCCTTGAATAAAAGCTTTCAGGTTTATTTTTTGATTATGAGTTTTAAGGTTTATTTATCCCCACCTAAATGATATTATTATATATAAATTCAAAGAGGCATGATTTTTATGGGAAAACAAGAATCTTCTGATTTGGTGTCTGTGGACAATACATACACAGAACTCGCCAAGTATTATGATAACTTGATGACATCTGGCTATTATGACCATAAGGGTTATGCCACATCATTGCAGAAAATTTTGGGTGAAAGAAGAAAAATTCTGGATATGGGGGTGGGAAGCGGCTTATTAACGGAGCAGATGTTGTTATTGGAGAATTATAATATTACAGGTATTGATTTCTCGCCTGCGATGCTTACACAAGCAGAAAAAAGACTCAAGGATAATTCGGTGAGGCTCGTATGTGCAAGTATTGAAGATTATGAAACCAGCGAGACTTTTGAGGCTGTTATTTCGACTGGGGGAGTTTTCTGTTTCTCCTACAGAGAGCAAGAACAACAATATCGGCTGTATAGTTATTGCCCTAACAAAGATGTGCAGATGAAATCCCTGAACAAACTGTATGATATTTTAGATAAGGATGGTATTTTATGTATGTCGATTCAAGGGGATCATACCAATTCTGAAATGCCAATCAAAGATGGAATCGTGTATACGCAAAAAACCGACTTTGGAGAACAATCATTACAGAAGACTTATACATTTTCAGCAAATGGCAAGATCCTTTCTCAACAACAAATGCGATTAATATTTTTCGATGAAACAGAGTATCTTAGCTTGTTCGAAACCGCAGGGTTTTCCTTGGTTGGGCAAGAGCGGACGCAAAAATTCTGCATTTTTCGGAAAAACGAATTGAAAAAAGGGTAATAATTCAGGTGAGGGCCGGTTGAAAAAATCTTGAAATACGCTATTCTGACGGCATGAGCTTAAAACCGAAACCCGAAAAACTATAAAAACTAAAGCTATCAGCTATCAGCTAAGTGCGTTTGTATTTGAGATGTAAACCTGTATGGTCTTTTTTTTGGCAATAAAACTGAGGAGCTCTTTCCCCTCTTGGCTTTTACCTGCCCCCCTTCCGAGCCAGGGTTTAGGGGAGATTCCTTTGGCATTTTTTGGTAATTCGTGTGTTTACAATCGAGCTCCAAACGCTATATATTCTATTAATATAGCTTAACACCAATATCATTAATCTAGAATTGCCAAAAGAATAAGAAAAGGTAGTGTTTTTTGTTTGGTCTCCCTAACCCTACCTATTATAGGTGGGGTTAGGGAGAGATTTTGTTCAATTTGCCACAGTAAATTATTCGTTGCTCCTGTAGGGACTAACGTCTAACTCGCCATTATTTTTAAAGACTACTCGGAAATGAGCAAGGGGCTTCTGGGGTACTAACCCAGTCCCTTCGCTACCAATTCCAGCTGCTGCTGGCTTCATTAGGCGTTCTAAAGGAGTTTCTTGGGAGTAATCCCAAGACTCTTTATCAATTGCTTCATAATCAGCAATGATACCCTCTTCAGTCACAGCTACTCGATAAGTTAAATCTTGAGGATAGCTGGAGGTTTTATTCCAACTGTCACGAATTGGCTGAGACACTTTGTCTTTCAAATCATTAATGACAGCGATGTCAGTAATTTCTGGACCTAGGGTAATCTTACCCATATAACCATCCCAAGGACTGATTTCGAGAATCCCTTCGTTTTCCCCTGGTTTAAATAACACCTGGAACTGAGCAATAGGTTCTTGGGTAGCAATATTGTCTGTAGTCTTGGTGTAGAGCAATTCAGGCAGGGGGGTTTGCTCTGCCCCATCCAAGGGTGTGCCATTAACGGGTTTGTAGCCTAAAATCGCACCATCTCTGCCAACACTAACCTGGTATTTTAAATTCCCAGCAAACTGTTGCCGGTTCCCCCAAGCTCGAAAAATTCGCTTTTGCAGGCTTCTTTGTATATAGCGCAACTCTGTGGGATCAGTAATTTCTGGTGCAGTTGTGAGCACTTTTTCTAGCTCGTCGATGGAGAGTGGTGTTCCCTTTGGTGTTGGTGTTGGTGTTGCCTGAGGGTCACTCTCCCCAGTTGGGGTGGTGGTTTCATTAGTATTTTCCCCTGTTCGGGAAGGTTCGGGTTCCCGTACTTCTGGAATCGGTACAAAGAAAAATGCGATCGCAGCTAGAGCCAAACTTGCCATTCCCAGTGCAGCAGGTCCAGTACGCTCGGTTACTGGTTTTTCAGCTTGGCGATAGTGCTTAGAAACAGGCTGCAACGAAACACTAATATCTGGTAGGGTTCGTCCATCAGCCAAAAACTGGTCAATCGCCTCCACCAAGTCAAACAACTGCACTGTGTTCAAATCTACATGGAGAGGTTTGCCTGAGTTAGTCATTGCTCCTGACTCAGCAGTATTTAGCAGTATCAGTCGATGCAAATTCTTGTCCTCGACTTTCTGCAGATGCACCTTAGCTGGTTTCTCAGCATGGGGTTGGGGGTGAGGCACTTTAGACAAAAATTCCTGAGCATAGCGGCTTACACTATTTACCAAGTCCTCAAAAAAATCCCGCCCACCGCTGAGGGGTTTGTCCATAGCCCCTACATAGCATTCCGCATTACTTAGAGTTGTCAGCAATGGTCGGGCATCTGGCTGTAACCCATCCCCTGTGGTACTATTACTCCAACCCTCCAGGATTAGGGTACAGTTGGGAAGACTGTACTGGCGTCGAATTGTCATCGGCTGTTCCTGCTGAAAAATCCCCTTCAACCTCTTAGACTAGCATTGAGGGAATGGGTAATTGGTAATGGATAATGGGTAATCGATAATGGATAATTGATAATTGATAATGGGTAATTTGTCAATCAGCTGACTATACTTGATACTTGATGGCATGGCTATAGTCAGAAACGCCAACATTCAAGGCAATTCCCCATCAAACAGACTAGTCCATAATCTTTGCCTTCCAGAAGTGCCTGTACAGAACAGAAGCTGACTCAATAGAGAAATTGCGAGTTCATTCAACTTTTCTTGAGAGTTATAGGCAGCCACTTTAGAGCGACGGGGATTCATCCGGCTGCGAAAATGAGCCTGGAACCTTTCCAAATACTTAGATAAGCGAAAATGTTGTTCTAGAGGCACCTGCTTTTCCAGTAGTTGTTGATAAGCCGTCAACAACTGCCTAATCAGAACCGTCATTCGCCGTGCCATATGACTAGCAATCACCACTAAAGCCTTAGCTTCCTCTGGAGTTAGAGGACGTCGTGTGTAAGAGCGCCGCCAGGGATTGGTAGAGCGCATACGCCACAGGACAACACGATTTTTAATAATGTCCTGAAGTTCCAGCTCTCTAGCCGCCAATAGCATCGCCTCAGAACCTCCCAGTTCGAGAGCTTCAATGGCTAGTAAAATTAGGTCAATATGCAGCCGAGTTCGTGGTGGACAGCCCTGAGCTGGAATCCTGAAATCAGGTAGGCTATCTAAAATTATTGGCTTTGACTGGGAAGCAGGACTATTGGTCAGCATTACGGTCCGTCGAAAGATTCACTCTAATAGCGCTTATCCTACAGCGAAAACCTTTTGAATAGATTTGTTCCAAGGAATCACACAAGGTTCAGCTTTCTAGTGTACGCTTTTACAGAAAGGGAATGGCAAGCTATAGTTTGAGTCAAACCCCATTGATAACTAAGTTCACCTACTGATGGATTTAAAATCTCTGATTCGCGATATCCCTGACTTTCCCAAACCAGGGATTGTATTTCGGGATATCACTACCCTCCTGAGCAATCCAGAAGGACTACGCTACACTATCGATACCTTAGCTCAAAAATTTCAGGAAGCAGGAGTAAGGGCTGATTATGTCGTGGGTATGGAGTCTCGTGGTTTTATATTTGGACCACCTATAGCTTACCAACTCGGGGCTGGGTTTGTCCCAGTGCGCAAACCGGGTAAACTACCAGCAGCGGTATACTCGGCTGAGTATGACCTAGAATACGGCACAGACAAGTTGGAAGTCCATCAAGATGCTTTCACACCTAACTCCCAGGTTGTGATTATCGATGATTTAATTGCTACTGGAGGAACAGCAGCAGCTACAGTCAACCTGGTAGAACAAGCAGGCGGTCAAGTGGTAGCTCTTGGCTTTATCATCGAATTACGGGATTTAGGTGGACGTCAGCAACTGCCTGATGTACCAGTTATAACCCTGGTTGACTATTAGTTATTAGTTATTAGTTATTAGTCATTGGTCAAAAGAAAGTTTCCAATTAATAAAGGACTTTCAAGGAATGACAATTTTTGAATTCAAAATGACGTAAGCATTCAGCTATCAGCTATCAGCTATCAGCTATCAGCTATCAGCTATCAGCTATCAGCTATCAGCTATCAGCTATCAGCCATAGGCCAACGGCTGACGGCTGACGGCTGACGGCTGACGGCTGAATGCTTACAAAATGACTAGCTTTATAATTGGCAATTGTTTCCACCGGAAACAACCCCCTGAATTCAGGTATGGGATAATTTTGAATTTTTAATTGATAATTTTGAATTGGAGCGAAGCGATTGACTTCTTCTACTAGAGATTCTAGCATTATCAATCGGTTTGATGGGGCTTGGCATAGACTAAAACTTCTGGTCACCAGTGAGACCTTTCTGTACGTGGTAAAGCGACTGTTGCAAGGTCTTTTGACCTTGCTGTTGGCATCTGCTCTAAGTTTTGCCATTATTCAGTTTGCACCAGGAGATTTTCTGGATACCCTCAGGCAAAATCCCAAAATTTCCCCGGAACGAATCGAGGAACTCAAGGAGCAATTTGGTTTAGATCAGCCAGCAATTATTCAGTATTGGCGTTGGCTAGTACGAGTTGTAACCAAGTTTGACTTTGGTACCAGTTTCGCTTACTTCCGTCCGGTGTCGTCTTTGTTATTAGAACGGATACCAGCAACCTTACTCTTAGCCGTAGCCTCAATCTTTATTACTTGGACGATCGCAATTCCTCTTGGTATCCTGGCTGCTGTTAATCAGAATCGCACCACTGACCGATTCCTACAAGTCATTAGCTACACAGGTCAGGGTTTCCCCAGCCTAATCACTGCTCTGTTGCTGCTCATACTCGCCCAGAATCTTTCCCCCTTAGTTCCTGTCGGTAGTATGACCAGTATCAATCATGATGATTTATCCCCCATTGGTAAGGTTTTGGATATTGGCTGGCATATGATTTTGCCAACAATAGCTCTATCCATTACTAGTTTTGCAGGTCTACAACGAATTACTAGGGGTGAATTGCTGGATGTGCTACGGCAAGACTATATTCAGACAGCTCGTGCTAAGGGACTGCCAGAAAATCGAGTTATCTATGTCCATGCTTTGCGCAATGCTATTAATCCTCTAATTACCATCCTTGGCTTTGAGTTTGCTTCTCTACTCAGTGGCTCATTTATTGCTGAAATTTTCTTCAACTGGCCAGGTTTAGGTCGTTTGATTTTACAGGCGGTAACTGCTCAAGACCTCTATCTGGTAATGGGAAGCTTGATGATGGGGGCTACAATGCTGATTTTGGGGAATTTGTTAGCAGACTTGCTTCTAAAAGTAGTTGATCCTCGAATTCGTCTAGAAGATTTGAAATAGAGAATGTAAGCAATCAGCAATCAGCCATCAGCCATCAGCAATCAGACATCAGCAATCAGCAATCAGCCATCAGCCATCAGCCATCAGCCATCAGCCATCAGCCATCAGCCAAAAGCCTATGCTTCACAGCGTCGAAGTCTGTGCCACGCTACTTGAGGTGCGACAGTTTTTGAATAAAATAACCTGACCGCTGACCGCTGACTGCTGAATACTTACTGTCCTAAATGTACTTTTGACGTCAATTTTTGTTAACAACCTAAATAGGCGTTGCAGAATAACGGGATGATGTACCTATTTACTGAAGTTTGAACTGTAGACTATAAGCCACTTTCAGTTATGTGCAAAAAATGGTATCATCCCACAAATGTGCAACGCCCCTAAATAAAATAAAACCTTTTATTAAATCAGGAAAAAAACCTGAAACGATTGTCCATCCTGCCTTCAGCATAGCTGCCTTCAGCATAGCTGCCTTGCTGTAAAGACGCGCCTCAGGAATATTTTCAAGATGTTTACCCAAATTCATTATGTAATTCTTTCTAGAAGGAACGGTCGTTATCTGGTTGCCCAACCGAAAGCTGGTAGCCCAGAGGCTGGAGCTGGATATCTGTTGATGTTTCGCGAACACTTTGATGCCCTGAGTTATCTCAATACCCACGGTGCTGATTTAGCTGACCAATTTTCTGTAGAGTCGGTTTCTGGTAGTCAGTTGAAAAATTTGCTGGAACGGTGGGGGTTTGTTGGTGTGGGTGTTGTTCAAGACCCATTGGTACCTCAAATTGAGTTTTTTTCTTACAAATAAGGGCTATTAGGTGACACAACCAGACTATTCAACTAGTCCAAAAAATAGCGATCGCATTTTGTAAGCATTCAGCCGTCAGCCGTCAGCCGTCAGCTGACGTAACAGAGATTAAACCAATGCTTACTTGTTTTATTCAAAAGCTGATAGCTGATAGCTGATAGCTTACCGCATTTTCCCAAGCTCTCTGGCTTGACTGGGGATAATTGATACTCCTACTAACCGTCGTTCCCTGATTGATTTTTTTGAGCAGGCAATGATTGCGAGGACTGGTTATTCACGGAATTGATATTTCCTCTTGCTTGTCCATCACGACAACCATCACACCGCTGCTGGGCATATTGTTAATATGCATAGATTTTGTTTAAATTTTATTAAGGAGTAAATATAAGGAGTAACTATGAAAGACCTCACTGCTTATCGAAATATAGGTATCTTTGCTCATGTGGACGCAGGCAAGACAACTACAACAGAGAGGATACTAAAACTTACCGGGAAAATCCACAAAATTGGTGAGGTTCACGAAGGTGCAGCTACAACGGACTTTATGGAACAGGAACAAGAGCGCGGTATTACTATTCAGTCTGCCGCCACCAGTTGTTTCTGGAAAGACCACCAACTCAACATTATTGATACCCCAGGTCACGTAGACTTTACCATTGAGGTTTATCGTTCCCTCAAGGTTCTCGATGGTGGCGTTGGTGTTTTCTGTGGCTCAGGTGGTGTAGAACCCCAGTCAGAAACTAACTGGCGCTATGCCAATGACTCAAAAGTTGCTCGGATTATCTACGTAAACAAACTTGACCGTCTGGGGGCTGATTTCTACCGAGTTGTTAAGCAGGTAGAAGATGTACTTGGTGCTAAGCCTCTGGTAATGGTACTGCCGATCGGAACTGAGAACGATTTTGTGGGTGTAGTGGATTTGCTAACCCGTAAGGCATGGGTATGGGATGACTCTGGGGATCCGATGAACTATGAGATTCAAGACGTTCCCGCCAACATGGTTGATGATGTGGAAACCTACCGCGAGCAGTTAATTGAAATGGCTGTGGAGCAGGATGACGAGGTGATGGAACAGTATCTAGAAGGGGAAGAACCAGATCTCGAAAGCCTTAAGCGTTGCATTCGCAAGGGAACTCGTGAGCTGGCTTTCTTCCCTACCTACTGCGGTTCATCCTTCAAGAATAAGGGAGTGCAGTTGGTACTCGATGCTGTAGTTGACTACCTGCCGAATCCCACTGAAGTCAAACCCCAGCCAGAAATCGATCTAGAAGGTAACGAAACCGGTACACTTGCCTATGTTGACCCAGAAAAACCTTTGCGTGCCTTGGCATTTAAGATCATGGATGACCGCTTTGGCGCTCTGACCTTTACCCGTATCTACTCAGGAACCTTATCTAAGGGTGACACAGTACTTAATACCTTCACCGGTAAAACTGAGCGTATTGGTCGTTTGGTAGAGATGCATGCCGATTCTAGGGAAGAAATTAACTCTGCCCAGGCCGGTGATATTGTGGCCATCGTTGGGATGAAAAATGTCCAGACTGGGCATACCCTCTGTGACCCGAAAAATCCTGCTACTCTGGAGCCGATGGTCTTCCCAGACCCGGTGATTTCCATTGCGATCGCACCTAAGAAAAAAGGTTCCTCTGAGAAAATGGGCATTGCCCTGAGCAAGATGATTCAGGAAGACCCATCTTTCCACGTTGAAACTGACCAGGAAAGTGGCGAAACTATCATTAAGGGCATGGGTGAGCTGCACCTAGACATTAAGGTTGATATCCTGAAACGGACTCATGGCGTTGAGGTGGATGTAGGTAAGCCCCAGGTTGCATATCGTGAGTCCATTACCAAGCGCATCGAAGACAGCTATACCCACAAGAAGCAGTCCGGTGGTTCTGGTCAATATGGTAAAATCGATTACGTTATCGAGCCTGGTGAACCCGGTACTGGCTTCCAGTTTGAGTCCAAGGTGACTGGTGGTAATGTCCCCAGGGAATTTTGGCCTGCTGTGCAAAAGGGCTTTGAGAATAGCATTCAAAAGGGTCTGTTGGCTGGATTCCCTTGTGTGGACTTCAAGGTTACCTTGACTGATGGTGCCTACCACCCCGTAGACTCATCGGCTATTGCCTTTGAAATTGCGGCCAAGTCGGCTTATCGGCAATCCTTTGGTAAGGCTTCACCTCAATTGTTAGAGCCAATTATGAAAGTGGATGTATTCACACCAGAAGATTACATGGGGGATGTAATTGGTGACCTCAATCGCCGCCGTGGGATGATTAAGTCTCAGGAGAAAACTCTTACTGGTGCTCGCATTAAGGCAGATGCACCGTTGAGCGAGATGTTTGGCTATATTGGTGACCTGCGTACTATGACATCTGGTCGTGGTCAGTTCTCGATGGAGTTCTCCCACTACGCCCCTTGCCCAAGTAATGTGGCAGAAGAGGTAATTAAGGAAGTGAAGGAACGTGAGGAAGCTGCTAAATAATCTTTTGATTTAAGTAGAGTTCCTGGCTGGTTTTAGACTGGCCAGGAACATCGTGTGATCAATGATTAAGTCTGTGCCATCACCATCCCCATCAAGGCAATTACCGAAGCATTGTAATCAATAGCATATTCATTAGTAGCCCAAGACCGCTCATCATCTACATAACTCAACATTCCCAAGCCTTTAGGCGCAATCCCATCCTGGGCATCAGTATTAGGACCCCCTACCATCAGACCAGGGATGACAATTCCTTTAGCTCGGGAAATCCGGTGATGAACATGACGCACCGAGTTGCTACCAACACGGGTAATAAAACAAAGATTAAAATGATTGCGCCCCAGTAAATAATCTAACTGCTCAACAGCTGCCTTGTAGTAGCCTCGATTGCCAGTGATGCGGTAGGCATAGAGTAGAGTAATTCCTTCCTCAGCTATCTTATGATTAGATGCCCAATGGAATTTATCAATAGTTAAACGGTAGCCACTACGGTTAATCTTTTCCATCAGAGTATCCGCCCTTCGCATCAGCCTAGCTGTTATTTCTAATTTCAGTTTGTCTGACCCTTTCCTTTGTTTCTGCACCAAATAGTTAACCATTGCTAGAGGAGACGGATCTTTCCAACCAAACTCACCATAGTCAAAGGCCGTGATAGTTTTAGCTAAGTATTTCTCGTAGCTAGTATCCCCTGTAGTAATAAACAGTTCTACGGCTGCCCAGAAGCGGTCATCTTGATCTGTTTTTAAGGATTCTTGCTGATCCCACTCTCCAAAAAGATACTTACCTGAACCGGTGTCATCTCCTTCTTGCCAATCCACCTTCATAGATCGCTGTTTTCGGAGAAACCCCCAGGCTTTCTGAGCTGCTTGTAAGTAGGTTTGAGCCTGTTGCTTGTCAAAGGGACTATAAACTCTAGCAGCCATTGCCATTACTGCTGCAAACTTGCCAGTCTCAGGTGTCGAGATTCCAAAAGTGTACCGTGGCTGAGTATCTTGATTGGGTAGAATTTCCCCTGGCCATTTTTTTCCTGACAGCTTGCGGTAGACAGCACCATCCTCTCGCTGCATCTTCAGCAGCCAATCTAATCCTACTTTGACCTCATCGAGTAGGTCAGGTCTACCATTGCCGCTTTCTGGTATAGTTAATTGGTTGTCCCTAAATAATTTAGGATATTGCTCGTACAAGCTTAACAAGCGTCCGATGGTGACTGTCATTGGCGCAACATATTTACCAAAATCCCCAGCATCATGCCAGCCACCTTGGGCAGATTTGAAGTCTCCAGCTTTATTAATCTCATCGTTGTGGGCAATAATCCCATCTTTGAGATGGCAGGGGGGATGTTTGACTCCAGATACTGAATCATTTACAGCAACACCGCACCGTTGCAAATAGTAGGACCGGAGTAGCTTTGTAAAGGTATCCTTATAAATTTCCTTACCAATGCCAAACGGATAAGACTGACTATAGCCGTATTTGAGGTAATAGCTACCTGATTTATCGTATTTAGTAAAATCAATAACCGTAATTTTATCATTACTGGCTTTATCCTTTACAGAGTTTCCCAGGTTGGTCACAAAAACCGTTTTGTGAGTGATTAAATCAACAAGTTCAACCTGCTTGTTTTCCGAATTGGGGGAATTGATTAAGAACGCCAACTTAGGCCCAGTTGGGTAATAACCTATTTGATTGATAACAATTTTTCCTCTAGCTGCTGGATTATAGGGTTGAGCATTAAGCTTGGAAAAAAATCCATAAGCGATCGCACTAATCCAGCCGATAAAAAATCTTCTATCTATTTTCATCGTCAAGCTTTTACTTCCATGATATCTTGATTATGGGTCTTTTGGAAATTTTCCAGAACGAACCTCTGTAGTAAACTCCTGCACGGCTTGGGTTATTACCTGGCGCAAATTCACATAAGACTTAGCAAAGGGTGGCTGGTGCTCGGAAAGCCCTAGTAAATCCGCTGTCACTAACACCTGGCCATCACAGTGTGGTCCGGCTCCAATGCCAATGGTGGGAATAGTTAATTTTTGTGTAATTGACATTGCCAAATCGCTTGGAATATGCTCTAAAACGATAGCAAAGGCACCAGCTTGCTCCAATGCGATCGCATCCTGCAAAATCCGCTCCCCAGTTTCCGGTGTTTTTCCTTGTTGCCGTAAACCCAGCCGATGAATAGACTGCGGTGTTAAACCTACATGACCCATCACCGGAATTCCCACAGCGCTAAGCCTCCCCACCGTTTCAGCCATGGCAGGATATCCTCCCTCCAACTTCACTGCCACTGCCCCAGTTTCCTTCAACACTCGACCGGCAGAGTGGATTGCCTGCTGAGGACTTTCCTGATAACTCAAAAACGGCAAATCACAAACCACTAATGCCCGTTTAACACCCCGACACACCGCTTTGGCATGGTGAATCATGTCCTCAAGGGTCACTGGCAGCGTTGTGGAGTAACCCAGCGTAACCATTGCTAGAGAATCCCCGACCATGATTATGTCTACTCCCGCTTCATCCAACAGCTGAGCGATCGCATAATCTGCAGCGGTCAGGACCATAATCTGGCGCTCCTGTTGTTTCCATTGATTCAACTGCTTGATAGTAACTGCCATAACCAATAATAGTTTCGGTCAATCCGATTAATAATTCTCAAAGATGCTTATAAAAAAAGTAAACCGAACTATGGAAATCTTTGTAAAGAAGCGTGAACTACTGACTTCAGTGTAATGTGATCGTTAGCTATCAGCTCTCAGCTCTCAGCTATCAGCTCTCAGCTCTCAGCTCTCAGCTCTCACCCAAAGGCCTGTGGCCAAGCTACACCGAACAGTTTTTGAATAAAATAAGCTGACCACTGACGGCTGACCACTGACGGCTGACGGCTGACGGCTGACCACTGAATACTTACATCTCATCTGTGCAACTGATTTATGACCTATTAATACTATATGGGTTAATTACGGTAATCAAGAAGGTTGAAGAATACTGCTTGAGTAGGGAATACTAAAAATGAAGCTTCCTCGATCAGGTTCCCTATGTCAGAGCCTCTAATTTCTGCCATCATCTGCACCCACAATCGCGAACAATATTTGGGTGCCGCCATTGATAGCGTGCTACAGCAGGATTTTGCCGATTATGAAGTAATTGTGGTCGATAATGCGTCAAGCGATCGCACCCGTAACATTGTTGACCAACGCTTGGACAACTCTCGACTAAACTATGTTTATGAACCCGTACTTGGTTTATCGGTGGCTCGTAACACTGGGGCTGCCAGTGCCTGTGCTGGTATTTTAGCTTATCTGGATGATGATGCCGTTGCCAGTCCCCGTTGGCTTAAGACAATTTACGAAGCTTATCAAAGTAACGAAAAACTGGCAATTGCTGGTGGTAAAGTTACCCTATTGTGGCCAGATGGCATTACCTCTCCCTCCTGGTTGTCACCAGACCTAGCAGGAAATTTGGGAGCTTATGACCTAGGGGAAACCCTAATTCAGATCCAAAATCCTGGTTTGACTCCCAGAGGTTTAAATTACTCGATCAGGCGGACTTTCCTGGAGAAAATCGGTGGTTTTGATGTCAATTTAGGTCGTGTGGGGAAAAATTTATTATCTAATGAAGAGTTACATATGACAGAATTAGCTCTCCAGGATGGTTGGCAAGTTGCTTATCTACCTGATGCTCTAGTGGCTCACAATGTTGCCCCAGAACGAATCAATAAACGTTGGTTTTTGAATCGTGGTTGGTGGCAAGGTATTAGCGAGTGTTACCGTGAACAATTGGTTGGTCGTGCTGGTACTGCCCAATTGTTACGGGGAGGTGAACGAATGATGCGAGGAATCTACAAATCCTTCAAGCACTTCCGCAATCCAGCTCTTCGCTTTGATAATTTCGTTTATGCCTATGGTCAAATCGGTTATCTGAGTGCAGTAATTAAAGGAATGCTACCAAAACATCCGGGAACGTGAGATCCCCTCTCTTTTAAGGAGGAGATGAAACGGACGCGACGGGTTTTAACCCGCCGTGTCCCTCTGCTTAGGTTCATAAAATTTGGATATTAGACTTCTGACCAACTCAGATGGAGTCATCCCACGCCGTTCTGCTTCTTGCTTTAATTGCATTTTTTTTAATTTATTAATTCGGATCATCAATCGTTCGTCTTTCATTTTTGGAATACTATTTGCGCGCACGAATGTTACGATTCTAGTAGGAGGCAATCAAATGTACAAGACGATTCCAGTAAAAGCAAACTTGACAGAGGAAGAGCAAGCTTTTTGGGTATTTCAATGCCAACAAGCGAATAGTCTGGTAAATTGTGCTATCTATTACTCCAAACAAAAACATTACACCTGGTTAGAACAGCAAGAAGAAGCTTTTACGACTTACTGGCGAGAGGATGATCTTAGATATGGGTGGAAAACCTATAAATGCAGTGTCAAATATGCCGAACTCTGCAAGAATCTAAAAGAGAATCCTCACTATAAGGCGATGGCAGCTCAGTCGGCACAACAAACTCTCAAGACTGTAGCCGAATCAATCAATAGCTACAATCAGTTAGTCGGCCATTATTACAAGGGAAAAGTCGATAGACCAAAACTGCCAAGATACAGAAAGAAAGGCGGATTGGCAGCTGTAACTTTCCCTAGACAAGCTCTTGGTTATAAGTCAGGGTTGTTCTACCCTTCGATCAGCAAAGAAACAAAACCTGAGTTGATCACCGAGATTACCCTGGAGCCGCCGGACTTTATAGATCCGGACTGGGTAAAACAGATAACTGTTCGTCCGTACCTTGGGCAACTTTGGATCGACTGGGTAATTGATGACGAGAAGCAACCAATCTCTGATAACCCCAACCTCGACTATTCCCAAGCGTGGAGTTTTGATCACGGCGGGACGAACTGGCTGACTGGGCTTTCAACCCTTGGCAAGAGCCTGATAATTGACGGTCGAAAACTCAAGTCAATGAATCAGGGCTACTGCCGGTTAGTCGCCAAGTACAAACAGGGGAAACCAGAGTTTTACTGGGATTCCAAGCTAGATCGAGTGCAGCGGAAACGAAACAACCAGATACGGGATGCGATCAACAAAGCTGCTAGATTCATTATCAATCGGTGCTTAAATGATCGCATTGGAAACCTAATTATCGGCTGGAACGAAGAACAGAAAAGCCGTTCTAATATGGGCAAACGTGGCAATCAGAATTTCGTAGTCATCCCGACCAAGAGACTAATCGAACGGCTGAAACAACTTTGCCCTGAGTACGGCATTAAACTAACAATTACCGAGGAATCGTACACCAGCAAAGCGTCTTTCCTTGACGACGATCCATTACCAAAATATGGTGAAAAACCCAACGGGTGGAAACCGTCAGGATGTCGGGTAAGGCGTGGTTTGTATAAAACTTCTGAGGGATACCTGGTAAATGCCGACTGCAATGGTGCGGCCAACATTGCCAGGAAAGTAGCCACACAGCTAAATATAGACCTAGCTAAGGTGGGTAGAGGGAGCTTGACACTCCCACACCGGTATGAAATTTTCAAGTCACTGAATAGATCGTACCGCACAAGAAGTGAACAGGCGCGGTTTTAATCCGCCTCGTAACAACCTTGTAGAATCCTCCGTGCTTCAGCCGGGGGAGATGTCAAAAAGGAGCAACTCCTCTCTATCCCACAATCAGTCCAGTCATTAATGAGACTGGATAATAGGTTCCCTTTGCTATAGCACAGATAATTTTGGTTGATTGTTGACTGTTAACTGTTGACTGATAAGCCTTAATTTTAGTTAAGGCTTGCTGTTAGTTATTCTAGGCCAATAAACTTTTCATAAAACGTCCACAATTGCAGGTGTTTAATTATGAAATCCCCTAACACTAAACTTCCGGTATCAGTTCTAATTCCAGCCAAAAATGAAGAGGCTAATTTACCAGCTTGTCTTGAGAGTGTTAATAGAGCAGATGAAGTGTTTGTTGTCGATTCCCAAAGCAGCGATCGCTCCCTTGAAATTGTGGAAGAATATGGTGCAAACCTAGTTCAATTCTATTTTGATGGGTTTTGGCCCAAAAAGAAAAACTGGAGCTTAGACAATCTTGAATTCCGCAATCAATGGGTATTAATTGTTGATTGTGACGAACGCATTACTCCAGAACTTTGGGATGAAATTGCTGTGGCAATCGACAATGCTGATTATAACGGCTACTATATCAATCGTAGAGTATTCTTCCTAGGGAAATGGATTCGCTTTGGTGGCAAATATCCAGACTGGAATTTACGGTTATTTAAACACGAAAAAGGTCGCTACGAAAACTTAAAAACGGAAGGAATTCCCAATACTGGAGACAACGAAGTTCATGAACACGTTGTCCTACAAGGCAAAGCTGGCTATCTTCAAAATGATATGCTGCACATTGACTTTAAGGACATTTACCATTGGCTAGAACGGCACAATCGCTACTCCAATTGGGAAGCTCGTGTCTATCTAAATCTACTAACAGGTAAAGATGACTCTGGCACCATCGGGGGAAATCTGTTTGGAAGCGCCGTGCAGCGTAAGCGGTTTCTGAAAAAAATCTGGGTTAGACTACCGTTTAAACCAATACTGCGGTTTATTTTGTTTTACTTTATCCAGCTGGGCTTTTTAGATGGAAAAGCTGGGTACATTTATGGACGCCTGTTGAGTCAGTATGAGTATCAAATTGGTGTCAAACTCTATGAGTTACAAAAGTTTAGCGGTAAGCTGAATGTAGAAAAAACTGAACCAGCACAGACACCAGTAACGCCAAAGCCATCAGTTGTCTCTCCAAATCCCTGAGACTCGATTAAGAATTAAGAATGTAGAATTAAGAATTAAGAATGTAGAATTAAGAATTAAGAATGTAGAATTAAGAATTAAGAATTATCCATTCCGCATTCTCCATTCTACATTCTGCATTCTCCATTCTACATTCTACATTCTAGATTATGACTAATGACTTAAGTAAACTACCAGCGTTAGATTTACCACCCTTAGTGGATTTACGCCAGTACGACCAATCTTGGTTTGACCGAGGACGTCCGGGCTGGTTAATCTTACTCTGGTGGTTGGTGCAAGCGATCGCATTTCCCTTAAGTCCTCATAACTTCAATGGCTTCCGCCGATGGCTGCTACAACTATTTGGAGCCAAGATTGGTACTAATGTCATCATTCGACCCACTGCTCGTTTTACTTACCCGTGGAAAGTAGAAGTTGGTGACTACAGTTGGATTGGAGATGATGTGGTTTTCTACAGCTTGGATCGGATTCGGATTGGTAGTCATTGCGTTATTTCTCAAAAATGTTACCTCTGTACTGGTAGCCACGATATGAAAGACCCAGCCTTTGGTTTAATCACATCTGAGATTAGTGTTGGTAATGGAGCCTGGATTGCCGCCGATTGCTTTGTTGCCCCCGGTGTCCAAATTGGAGCCAATGCGGTTATTGGTGCTCGCAGCACTGTGTTTAGTAATATCCCAGAGCAGCAAGTATGCTGGGGGATACCAGCACGTCCTCGCTATCGACGGGAAATCGAGGAGGTAGGGAGTCGGGAATTTAGAATTTAGAATTTAGAATTGGGAGTCAGGAGTCGGGAGCGGTGCGACCCGTGGCGAATTTAATTCGCCAACGGAAAGCGCACCGAGGGAGTCGGGAGTCGGGAGTCGGGAGCGGTGCGACCCGTGGCGAATTTAATTCGCCAACGGAAAGCGCACCGAGGGAGTCGGGAGTCGGGTGGAAAGTGTGGCTATTCAACCGGAGTTGATAATACAAGGTTAAGCTGAGCAGATCCGGAAAAATTGCTGGATAAGTTTCCGGATTTTCATTTTGCCAAAAGAAAAAGATAGTGGACCACTTTAAGTCAGGATTCCATAGTCATGGTTCACAAATTCATTTTCCAAGGTTCAGCTTACCTGTTGTCAGCGTCCGTGATGTGGCAAGTGCTTCCCGCAACAGCCGGAATAGTACCTGGGAAGCATGACAATAGCAATGTTCGCACCTTCAAGATTGCTGGATTATTCGATGAGCTCCGCCAAATCCGTCGAGATGTCCAAGAAGTAACCAATACCATTCGTGAAGGCAGGCGTATAATCCAAGGCACACGCGGAGTGGTTGATGAGTTTGATCAACTTGGGGACGACCTCAACTCTGGACGAGTGGTACAGTCTTCTAACAATAATCCCTGTCGCAAAAATCGGTCTCGGAAATCGGTTGCTATCAATGAGCAGGTGATTTGCACCAAAGACGGAGCCTATGAGTTAAGTCAGGAATTGCGTAAGGTACTGATGATGACACAAACTCGAAACCTCTATATTGATGAGTTTTACGGCAAGTTTTTGGACAAAGTCTTTAATCGTCCTGTTGAGTTTATGTTCGAGAATAAGGAGGAGATGACCTTAGATAATCTTACGAAAGTGCTTGCTCTCTATGATCAAAAACGGTGGGATTATAGCAAAATCACACAGATTCTTTTCTCTCCCTCGACTAGTAAGGCTACCTTGATGTTTGGAAAACGCACCGAACCGGAAATTGTATCTGTCCCTGATTCTATTGGTGAGTTTTCAGATTCCGTATTTAAAATCAAATCTAAGTCTCCATTTTTGAATCAAGAATAAGTTAACACGTAAGCTATCAGCGGTCAGCGGTCAGTGGTCAGTGGTCAGTGGTCAGCCGTCAGCCGTCAGCCGTCAGCGGTCAGCCGTCAGCCGTCAGCCGTCAGCCGTCAGCCGTCAGCTTATTTTATTCAAAAGGTGTTCAGTGTAGCTTGGCCACAGACCTTTGGCTGATAACTGATAGCTGATAGCTGATAGCTGATGGCTGATAGCTGATAGCCAATAGCTGATAGCTGATGGCTGATAGCTGATAACTGATAGCTGATAACTGATCGCTAATAGCTGATAGCTGATAGCTTATGGCTGATAGCTTATGGCTGATAGCCTTAATCACTAAAACTAATTTGTGGTCCTTTTGGAACAATACCAGAGGGATTAATAAAGGGATGACTCCTATAATAATGCTGCTTAATGTGGTCAATATTACAGGTTTCCTTTACCCCTGGCTGATGATAAAGGTCTTTGAGATAATTCCACAAATTGGGATAATCCAGAATTCGTTGCCAATTACATTTGAAATGGAAATAGTAAACTGAATCAAAGCGTAGCAGAGTGGTAAACATACACCAATCGGCTTCAGTAATGCGATCGCCACAGAGATAACGGTGTTTACCTAACACCCCTTCCCAATAGTCAAGGGCATCAAAGAGGTCAGTTACTCCTTCTTCATAAGCTTGCTGACTAGTAGCGAATCCGGCTCGATACACACCATTATTAATAGGTTGGTAAATGGCATCAATCGTTTTATCAATCTCTTCCCGTAAATTCTCCGGATAAAAGCTGATATCCGACTTAGCAATCCCGTCGAACTCTAGGTCAAACATCCGAATAATCTCACGGGATTCATTGTTAACAATTGTGCCAGTTTCCTTATCCCAAAGTATTGGAACTGTCACCCGTCCGGTACAGTTAGGGTCAGCTTTGATATAAACTTCCCGCAAATAGCGAGCACCATTGACTGTATCAGGGATACAACCAGGCCCATCGGAAAATTCCCATCCATCTTTATCCATCAATGGGTCAACAATGGACAGGGTAATCGCTTCCTCCAATCCCTTTAAGGCTCGCATAATCAGAGTGCGATGCGCCCAGGGACAAGCATAGGAAATGTAGAGATGGTAGCGTCCAGAGGCTGGTTTATAGTCTGTGGAGCCATCAGCACGAATCCAATTACGGAACTTGGTGGGATTACGCATGAATCGCCCTTGGGGGTCTTGCTGATAGACTTCGTTAGTCCATTTTCCGTTAACGAGCATCCCTGTTGCCATAGTTTTCCTCTGTTCGTTTAGCGTGGCCAACGGCCATGGTATTTTTTTTATACTATCTATTGCTAAGGGAGTCGGGAGTCGGGAGTCGGGAGTCGGGAGTCGGGAGTAGGGACTGCATCCCTTAAAACCCTCTTTGCTTTTGGTTTTTAGCTTTCTCGGCATTGCTGAATCTTTGGATAAAACTGAATGGCTAGCTATGAACAGGCGCAGTTATCGTTATGGTAGGGAGCAGTGGAATGGGTGGTGAGGGGCGGTATTGGTTTTTAGCCAGCACCTGTGGTGATAACCCGTAATAATTCTTTACAAAACTCTGCGTCACGTTTCGCTTCCTGTGGTCTCTTATTTATAGAAACCAAGCTTTCCAAGAGCAAGCGCTTTTGAAAAGTAGATCAAGGAACGCCTATTAGATACCTGGAAGTTTGTCACTATGTTTAGTCAATGTGAAATTTTAGAAGATTCCAAAGAACAACTCAAAACAATAGTGCGAGAAGTCTGTGAGCCAGATAATCTTCCGGAACAGCCAGAGCTTTTTGAGTTGGTTCAAGAGTATTACCAGCTCGCGACTCAAAAAGAGCTTGCCCAAGAAGATGGTAAGAGAATGGCACAAATGTTTGAGCTGGCAGTATTAGATCTGCAGTTTGACCAGTGCATTGACAAGGTAGATCAGCTGATCAGCCAGTCCTTGCAGTCTTCTCCCTCTTCAGGTTGCTCTGGTCTCCTTTCCCTAGAAGAGTTTATCTATCAGGTAAATGCCATAGCGCCCCAAGAAATGAGTATGGAGAGGTTCAAAGACCTTGCGGTGAAGCTTAATTTGAGTAAAAAGCTAATCGAGCAATCTATTAGTTTTAAAAAGAGTGACTACCATACCCACTTAGTTTGTACGACCCCTTTTGGTAATATTTCTGTTATTTCTTGGGAGCCGGGTCAGTTTTCACAAATACATGTCCACGAAGATAAAATTACCATAATCCGTGTCTACAAAGGAACCCTTACCCACCGCTTTTATGATCCAGTGGAGCACTTGCACGGAAAACAGGGCTACCGAACAAAGGACGAGAAAAAGTTCATAGAAGGTCAGTTAGTCTGCGTTGGGTTTGATCAGACTCACCAGCTTGCTAACGAGTCCCAAGAGAGACTGGTTACTGTGCATGTTCGGTTCTTCAAACAAAGACTTATATCCTGTGAACCCGTAGAAAATTCTGAACCGGAGTCTTCTCCTGATTTAGTTGACAGGGAACTCCGGGGGTGACAAGAAAGCTGAAATCATTACTGAGTATCGTCAATCTTTTTGGTGGATTAATTGCCTATAGCTATTTAAGCACCTAAACAAAATTAATTTCCTACTACCAATCTCTGTAACCCTTACAGTGTAAGGCTTTGATTTTTTGAAAATGGGTAATTAATTTTGTACACCTGCTTATCCCCAAAGCCAAATCAAGATCTAGAACCATTTGGTTTACCTGCTTTACCCCCTGCTCTGTATTAACAACCCTTCCAACGGAACTTCCCTCATCCAAGTCAAAGTTTATCAGTCCCGATTTTGTTGGCCATAGCCATCCAGGCTGAAGGTCGGCATCCCTGCTCAGTCGGCGATCGCGATTCCATCAAACTCACGTTGAGTAATAATTTCAGCCCATAAGTTACAAAAATATACATGCTGTTTTGGGCGCAACTTTGGACGTAGTTATAAGGGTTTTAGCTTCCAGAAAATCATTCGTAGGGTCAATTTGGGACTGTATCTTCCCTGAGATAATTTGCATCAAATCCTTATATAGTAAGCTTTTCAGGGATAATGTCACCCCCTAAGGCTTACTGGTCACAATTTACACGGCAAACGCATCTAAATTCTAAAAGCCTTACTCAGAAGAGATTCATACGATCAGCATAAATACTTATCGTATGAATCTCATATCCAGTAGGCATTTCAAAATAAGATGCGTTTACCCTGTCACAATTTAGTCCAGCTTTGTCACTCTGTTATAGCACTACGCAATAGGCATGCTAGCAATAGGCATGCTAGCAATAGGCATGCTAGCAATAGGCAATAGTTTACTAGAACTGCTTTTGCTGCTTATATCAATGTTCTAACCTTAATTGGTAGTGCTATATGAGGCAGAGCAGAGACTATTTTTATACCCTGCCCTATCGACCGTGACAATCGTGACAACATAAGTGATTCGATTTATACCAGTTTGCATGATCAGGAGAAGAATTTAAATGGCCAAACCACAACCAGGTGAAAATTGCTTCTACCAGGAGGGAATGATGGAACAGGAAGAACTTGCCAACCTTTTAGATTCACTATCTACTCAAATAGAAGGTCGCTTAAGCCAATTTAATCTTAAGAGCAAGTATACCCATGAAGACATCAAAAGCGATGTATTTTTACTTGTCCAAAAACTAATCGCCTCCGAGAGACTAGAGTTGCATTTAGACGTTGATGAGGGACTTGACCTGGTTTTAATTAAGGGTGATTTAAGAGAGCCAATTATTAATCCAAGGGCTTGGCTGCGAACAGTTGCCTTGAATTACATAAGGGCACTGTGCCGTCAGCATAAGAGGTTTTTAGATATTAGTTCGGAAATGTGGGACAGTTTACCCTCGACTGAACAGAATAATGCGGTCTCTCCCCGTCATACTCACCCTATGCAGTATATAGAGAACTTGGAACTGCGGGAGAATATCAAACAACTTCCTGATCAAGACTCAGAAATTTTGGAGTTATTCTATTTTGAAAAGCTTTCCTGTGCTGAAATTTCAAGTCATTTAGAGCATAAGGGCTATCCCCGGTATACGGAAGAAAATATTCGGCAAAAAAAGTTTCGAGCACTCAATAAACTTCGCAAACTTTATTTATAAACGGGATTGGTGAGCAAAATAAAATTCTAGATAGGGAGCATCTCATCGGGTGCATCTCATTTTTGCTGTTTGACACGGTGGTGCGTTACGGGGCGGGCTATCCAAAGCCTGGCTACGAAGCGGAAAATGAGCCCCCCCTAACGCACCCTACACAACTTTTTTACAAATATGAGATGCACCCCATCTCATCTTTCTAAACAATAAAGTAAGTGTGGTTGTGAGGAGTGTGGTTGTGAGGAGTGTGATTATTGTAGGAATTTTATTATAATTTTTGCCTAATTTCAGGTATTGATATGCACCCTATAAATAACTAGTAATTGTAGTTAAATTACAAAGATGACTGTGAAACTGTTAGTACACAGGCACTTTTGTGCGTTTATTAGCTATGAAAAAAAAATGTTTGAGTTTGTCACGTTGGGCAATATTTTTACTCTCTTTAATAGAAACCTTTAACTAAAGTAAAATCGGGGTAAGGCGACATGAATAGCAAAGAACTCCAAGAAAGGTATGCAGCAGGGGAACGAGATTTTTGTGCTATCAACCTAGTTCAAGCTAATCTGAGTGGTATCAACCTTAGTGGTGTGAATCTGAGTCGAGCAGATTTAAGCGGGGCTAACCTGAGCCGAGCCGATTTGAGTGGGGCTAAGTTGCGTTGTGCGGGATTGGAAAAAGCTAATTTGACTGATGCCAAGCTTCACAGGGCAAATCTAGGTCGAGCGAAACTTGCTGGAACAAACCTAAGTGGAGCAGATTTGAGAGCTGCCAATTTCAAGGGTGGGGATCTCGCTGAAGTAGACTGGAAGGATGCAGAAGTATGGGGTACGGTTATGCCTGATGGTAGGGTTGTTTCCTGATTTACTCAAGATTTAGCTTCCTAGATGCCTACTGGCAATCATCTCCAGATAAAACGCCGTTGCTTAATCATTCCATGATTAAGCAACGGCGTTTTTGACCTAAGAAAGCTTAGTCAGGAATTCTAAAAATGTTTTAGTTCTTGGTGTTAAGAGGGTACGACGATAGGCATCTGCCGCTTTTTTAATGCCTTCTGCTTGAGTGGGATAGGGATGAATTACGCTGGAAAGCTTACTCAAACCAATCTTATGGACAATTGCTGTAGTCACTTCAGAAATCATTTCCCCTGCATGATTTGCCACAATAGTTGCTCCCAGGATTTGATCTGACCCCTTCTTGTGGTGAATTTTTACAAATCCCTCTTCTTCGCCATCTGCGATCGCTCGGTCTACAGTACTAAAGGGAATTTTAATCGTATTAACATTAAACCCTTTGGCTTGAGCTTCATGTTCATACATCCCCACATGGGCAATTTCTGGATCAGTATAGGTTGCCCAAGGCATCACCAAGTTACTCAGCTTATATTTACCGAAGCCAAAGGGAGAAAATAGAGTATTCTTAATCACAATCCGTGCTGCTGAATCCGCTGCATGGGTAAACTTCCAGTCCATGCAAATATCACCAGCAGCATAAATTTTGGGATTGGTAGTTTCAAGGTAATCATTCACCTTCACTCCTTTACGCTGGTCATACTCTACCCCTACCAGTTCCAAATTTAACCCTTCCACATTGGGCGCACGTCCAGCACCAATCAAAATTTCATCTACCGTGACCGACTCTTCCAAACCAGTGCAGCTATTGAAGTGTAAGGTTTTACCTGCCTCTGTCTTCTCGACCCGGTTCAATTGGGCACCCAGGACTAAACGGATACCTTCTTTTAAAAAGACTTTTTGAACAATATCGGCGGCGTCAGCATCCTCTTTATTTAAAATGTGAGAACCGCGATGGAACAGCACTACTTCACAACCTAAACGCCGGAAAGACTGAGCTAATTCACAACCAATTGGACCGCCACCAATAACAGCTAGTCGATTGGGACGTTCTGTCAGAGAAAATACCGTTTCATTGGTGAGATACCCCGCCTCTTCCATGCCCTCAACTCGGGGTCTTACTGCTCTTGCTCCTGTAGCAATTACGGCTTTCTTAAACTTGAGGGTAGTATCGTTTACTTCAATGGTATCATCACCGGTAAACCGACCATTGCCTAAAAATATATCAATACCATAGGTATCTTTGAAGCGTTGAGCAGAATCGTGATGGCTAATCCCTGCTCGTAGCCGACGCATCCGTTCCATCACTGCGGGGAAGTCTACTTCAATATTATCTGGAACTTTAACCCCAAAGGCTCCGGCATTGCGCATCTCAGCCACTACCCGAGATGACCGAATCAAACACTTGGAGGGGACACAACCTACATTTAAACAATCCCCACCCATCAAATGTCGTTCAATCAACGCCACCTTCAAACCAACACCGATACCTGCTGCACCTGCTGCTGTAACTAATCCAGCTGTACCAGCACCAATAACTACTAAGTCATAACAATCAACAGGTTTCGGATTAACCCAATCCCCTGGATGAACGTAGTTAACCAACCTCTGGTTATACTCATCCATGGGTGGGACAGTAACTCTTTGGTATTGAGAACTTGACATTTATAATAACTCCTTTGATAGTTCAAAATTAGATTATTTTTTTAGGGATTAGGGAGTAGGGAGTCGGGAGTCGGGAATCGGGAGTCGGGAATCGGGAGTCGGGAGTCGGAAATCGGGAATCGGGAATCGGGAATCGGGAACAAAAATTATTACAATTCCTAAACGGATCCCTATAACCTATAACCTTTAACTTTAACCTGCTAACCTTAAACTTCCTAACCTTAAACCTTGGCCAAAAGGCCACGCTACGCGAACAACCTTCAACCTTGGCCAAAAGGCCACGCTACGCGAACAACCTTCAACTTCCTAACCTATAACCTTCAACCTTGGCCAAAAGGCCACGCTACGCGAACAACCTTCAACCTCCTAACCTTAAACCTGCTAACCTTCAACTTGTTAACCTTCTAAACTGTTTCCTTAGAAACTCTTTTGTCTAAAGCCTTCTTAGCCAGATTAGTAATAAAAAGTGTTATTGCCACAGTGGCGATAAAACCAATAATCCGAATTGCCCACTGGACAGTGGGATTGGTGGGTGCGTCACCACTACCAAGAGTGGCCAGGTCTCCAGCCAGAGAACCGATGTAAACGTACATTAATGTTCCTGGAATCATGCCAAAGGAGCCTAAGACGTAGTCTTTCAGCGAAACCCCAGTTAGACCATAGGCATAGTTTAAGAGATTGAAGGGAAATACCGGAGATAGTCGAGTCAAGAACACAATTTTCAATCCTTCCTGACCTACTGCTTCATCAATGGCACTAAATTTATCATTTCCAGCAATTTTTTGAGCAATCCAGTCCCTAGCTAGATAACGTCCAACCAGAAAAGCAGCCGTGGCTCCGATAGTGGCTCCGATGAACACATAGATTGAGCCTAAGAAAACACCAAATACTACCCCAGCCCCTAGGGTTAGGATAGACCCAGGCAAAAATGCTACGGCAGCAATGATATAGATTGCGATAAATGCGATCGCTCCGATGGGTCCGAGACTATCAATCCACTGCAAAGCATTGCGCAATATTTCTTGGGGATTGAATCCTCCACTACTAGCGGATTCCTGTGCGAAACTCGGCTCAGCATGTACCACCAGTACCATCACCATTGCCAGTAATGTTAATGAAACTAACTTTAAACCCTTCATGACGTTTCGGGGACGAGATTGACTGCTTCTTCTTGTACTTATCATGAGTTGGGAGCGTTGCACTTGAACTTGAGACATAGTAATCAAATTATCTACAGATATGGTTATCTTAAATAGCTTGTTGGGTAATGAAATTAACAAAAGTTTATAAGTTTACAGGTAAGCTATCAGCTATCAGCTATCAGCTATCAGCTTATGCGCACGCTAAGCGCACAGCTTTTGAATAAAACAAGTAAGCATTGGTTTAATCTCTGTTACCTCAGTTTACGGCTGTTCGTTTAGGGTGACCTAAAAGCTGACGGCTAACGGCTGACGGCTGACGGCTGAAGGCAGTTAAGCATTTAGCCTTCAGCCTAGGGCGATCAGCTTTCTAGAGAGTGGCCAACAAACAATTGCAGTATCAATTGCTTGTTGATGATCATCATACAATAGTTTTTGGGAGCTAAAGCTAGTGAAACTAATTTAAATTTAATAAGAATACTTTTGCTTAATTTTAAGGCTAAATTTAGGTGATACTCAGCAAAAAATCAGGTTTATTTATATAGCTAATATTAACTATTAAAATCAGACGACAGATTAATTTTGTAACAAGGTAACAGCAGCTCTGATCACAGATTTTTTTTAGTTATAGCAAACAATTAACTAGTTCATCTAAATTAGAGCTGGATTTAAAGTTACATAGGGGGCGTTATACGTTAAAATTAATCAAGGATATTAGGTAACTATTGATTAACACTGCATCGACAGCTGGACTGACTTGCACAGAAGAAGCAGATAGAGGATCTTGGACTGGTTATGCTCGAAGTCTTGATTAGGAGCCAGAAGTCAGCAAAAAGCCGTTGAGGTAAAGGACTGACGCCAAACTAGAGACGAAACTCTATCAGTAGTAGGGTGGGTTAATCACACACTCTACAGGTAGATCTACTGGGTAAGTCTTGGGAAACTTGATACTCTCTTGTGACACATGAAACTTAAGTACAATAGAGCTATCCTCAAAGTCTTCTGGGTTCATAGTTTATTAATTAGTTATATATAAATAACTAAAAGTGATTGAGCGATCGCGTTTTAAGGTAGAGCGCAGCGCAGGCAAACAGGCAATCCTATTACATACTCATAAGAGTCAGGACTTCCCCAGCAACCCTACCTGTAGCGGTTTTTATTAATGCATCCTACTATTTATAGGATTTGTTGACCACTTTTACCTAAGTCCTGTAGCTGTTAAAGCCTTTGATGATCAGGATTATTACAGAAGGATACTAAGGGGTTGAGCAAAGTAAAAAATAGTTATTTTTACTGATGTTTAGCGATTGGCAAAACTAAAACAAGACTGCTATACTTTCCGTAAAAGCTTGATAAAAAAAAACATGCAGCTCACAACCATGAATCTTAAATCTGCTCAAGAAGACCATATCAATTGGATCAAAACTCGGCTAGAACAAACCCAGCAAGAACTTGCTGAAGCGGAAGCAAACCTTCTTAAAGTAAAGGATTTAGTGGAGCAAAAGCGGGCAAACGTTGCCTATTTTCAGGATAAGCTTGAAGCCGAAATATCCAGCAATGATATTGATATTGTAGCGGACATAGCGAGCGCATTGCAGGAAAAAGTTGAGGTCAATGGAAATCATTTGTCTGAATCAGTTACCACTGTAAATTCAAATGGCAATGTCGGCAAAGTCACTTTTTTTGATGATGAATCAGAGCAGGAATACTTTGAAAAAAACGAACGGAAAAACCAAGAGGATGAGGAGGGTGATAAGCGCAATCCCAGAGATATGTTATATCCAGAATTTAGAGCTAAAACATTCGGGGAAGCGGTAGAGATTATCTTAGATAACTTGGCTGCTCCGGTTAACCGAAAACAGATTGCCAGCAGACTCTTTGATGCCAAATCTGATCATGAACAACTCCGTGCTACAAACTCCTTAGCTAACCAATTGCATCAAGGTGTAAAAGAAGGGAGGTGGAAGAAAGTGGGACGAGGTCTTTTTGCTTCTAATTCTTTCAAGGAGGAAGTAACTGATGAAGTTAATAACTAAAAGTAATAACTAAGAGTTTTAGGTTCAGATCTCTTTTGCCTCGAAAATCCTCTCATATCAGGAGTGATCGAAATCGAAACAGTACTTAACCCAATTAACCCATCAAAAAAGCTGATTCCCTTTTTGCTAACCTATATGATAGACGTTTGTTAACACCTGTACCTATTTCCCCATGTCTGCTAAGGATCAATTCCATGATCTAGTTAAGGATGCTCTAATCAATGACGGTTGGAGCATTACCCACGATCCTTATCGCATTGATCTGGGTTTTACCGATCTCTACATTGATTTGGGGGCAGAACGCCTGATTGCTGCTGAACGCAATAATGAAAAAATAGCTATTGAAGTTAAAAGCTTTCTATCAACTTCAAGGATTTCAGAATTCCATGGTGCAATTGGGCAGTTTATTAACTATCGTCTTGCCTTAGAAGATGAGGAGCCTGATCGAACACTTTATCTTGCGGTTCCTAACACTATTTACAGTGCTTTTTTCAGTTATCCCTTCATACAAAAGTCGATCAAGCGTAATCAGGTTCCTATTGTAGTTTATGATATTTCGCAACCAAGGATTAGTCAATGGATAAATTAGAGGTGTATCGGCAGCATATTCAGGACTTGCTGAAAAAACGTGCCAGTATTAAGTCGGCGAATCTGGCTATGGAAACCCAGCTCATTTTTGATACGGAACGGGATCATTACCAGATGGTTCATACGGGTTGGAAAGATAACATCACCCGTATTTATGGATGTTCTGTACATGTGGATATTAAAGATGGCAAGATTTGGATACAGCATGATGGGTCGGAGATTGCGATCGCAGATCAGTTAGTTGAGTTGGGCGTACCAAAGCAGGATATTGTCTTGGCCTATCAGGCACCGATTATGAGGCAGTATACCGAGTTTGCGCTGGGGTGAGCGCATCAGCTGATAGCTGATAGCTTTGCTTGACCCCAGTATCTGAGGCTTTTGATATGGTTTTCCCGTTGCCAGATAAATACATTGACCTGCTCACGGATTTCGGTTTTAAGCGCGTCTTTGGCACTGAGCCAAACAAGGCACTGTTGATCGACTTCTTGAATACTCTGTTGCCTCCCCATCATCAGATTCAGGATGTCACCTTTAAGAATCCGGAGTTCTTGGGCAACACCTTAGTAGATCGAAGAGCTATCTTTGATATTTATTGTCAGAGCGAGACCGGTGAACGCTTCATTGTGGAAATGCAGAAGGCCAAGCAAAATTTCTTTAAAGATGGACGAAGTCCCGCTTTCAGCGATCGCAGTGTCTATTATTCTACTTTCCCTATCCAAGAACAGGCTCAACAGGGATATTGGAATTATGAGCTCACCGCAGTTTATACCGTTGGCATTTTAGATTTTCTCTTTGATGACCACAAGCACGAGTCGGAACTGTTGCATGTGGTGGAGCTAAAAAATCAGCGGTGTGAAGTGTTCTACGATAAGCTCAAATTTATCTACGTTGAACTACCCAAATTTACTAAGTCTGTTGATCAACTAGAAACCCATTTTGACAAGTGGTTATTTTTACTCAAACACCTAGCCCAGTTGAATGAACCCCCTGAACCGTTGCAAGAGGATGTATTTGCCCAGCTATTTGAGGTGGCCGAGATTGCCAATTTCTCATCTGCGGAGCAATTCCGTTACCAAGATAGCCTGAAGGTCTATCGGGATATGAATAGTATTGCCGAAACCTTGATTCAGGAAGGCAGACAACAAGAAAAACAGCAGATTGCTAAACAGATGAAGGCGGCAGGGTTACCCCTGAAGGATATTGCCCAATATACGGGGTTGAGCGTTGATGAGATTGATCGGTTGTAGCTTCAAACCGCTTCATCTAATATTCGGATATGCAGAACCTCATTTTTCATTAATGGCTCAATTTGTGACTCGGAAACCACTAAAACGGCGATCGTTTCCCCGATCCCATTGAAAACTTCCAGACTATAACCATCCTCTGCGTCTTCTACTGGATGGTGATCGACAATCGTTGCAATATCCCCTTGCTGCAACTTATGCTTGGGAAAATCTTCCCCCAGGGCCACCCGTGAAAATAACTCAAATGCCATTATCTAGCCTCCTGTATGAGGATATACCACTAGACCGGTGAACTATTTAAAAGTAAGGTTTGCTGGTGCGATCGCATGATCAATACATTCGATCTAGCATATAATCTTACCAGAAAAGCTTCCTGTTTATTGTAAAAGTTCATGGCAAAGGATCGTTTCCACAATGCAGTGAGAACTGCCCTAGAAAAAGAGAACTGGGTAATTACTGCCGATCCCTATCAACTGAGTGTTGGGGAAGTCGATTTTGAAATTGATCTTGCTGAAGAGCTAATCGCTGCGGAACGAGCAGGAGAAAAAATTGCTGTGGAAATCAAAAGCTTTATTGGTCGATCCCTTGTCTCCGATTTTCATACTGCCCTTGGGCAATGCATCAATTATCAATTTGCCCTAAATGAAGTTGATTCTCAACGTAATCTTTACCTTGCTATTCCTGAAACAATTTACCAATCTTTCTTCCAGCGACGCTTTGTAAGATCAGTAATTGAGAAGACTCAAATCAACTTACTGATCTATGACCAAACTCAGGAGGTTATTCAGGAATGGCTGTAGAAGAATCTGTAGAACAATATCGTCAGTGGATTCAGGAATTACTTCTAGAACGAGCCAATCGCAAGCGCACCTTCCCGGAAATCGAAGCCCAGGCGGTTTTGGACACAGAACGAGATCATTATCTGTTGCTGCACACTGGCTGGAAGGATAACCGTCGCACCCACGGATGTAGCCTCCACTTAGATATCAAAAATGTTGACACTCCCCGCCCTGGAAGGACGGGGATTCTTGCTTGGCCGTAGGCCACGCTACGCGAACAACGAGGTGACTTGTTTAACCAGGCCGGAGCCAGGCAAAATAGAGGTCTCCTCGACCCAAGCGTATTTGGTCTATGACCTAGGTTTCGGTGTGCCCCACCGTACCTTTTTTTTATATTATAGATAGATACTTTTTTAATCTAATTTTTTTCATAGACGTTGTCTTGATGCAGTCGCTCATGGGGGAAACCCCCAAGACCGCTTAGGTGCGCTTTCCGTTGGCGAATTAAATTCGCCACGGGTCGCACCTCTGCATCGCTTAAGTCGTTAGACCAAATTACGCAATATGTATCTGATACATATTTTTTACGTTGCCTACTTATTTTTAGATAGTATTTATCTACGTTTTTAGTTTATTGCTTAGATATTCATCCTAACACGCTCTGTGAAAACTGTCAAGTTTTAGCTGAAAAAGAAAGCCGTCGAACGAAGGACGGGGCTTTAGACCCATTATTTTTGGTAAAATCTGGATTGAGCATGATGGCACCGAAATTGGAATTGCTACCCAATTGCTTGAACTCGGTGTTCCAGCTGAGGATATTGTCCTTGGCTTCCACTCCCCCAACATGCGCCAATACACAGAGTTTGCCGTTGATTAACTAGACTTCGGGCGTTGCTGAATCTTTCAATCAATAGGAGTAGAGTGGGCATCCTGCCCGCCCCAAAACATCGCCGAACAGGCAAGATGCCTATTCCACCGGTAGAGTGGGCATCCTGCCCGCCCCAAAACATCGCCGAACAGGCAAGATGCCTATTCCACCGGTAGAGTGGGCATCCTGCCCGCCCCAAAACATCGCCGAACAGGCAAGATGCCTATTCTACAGGATTTTTTTCCTGTTCCCTGTTCCCTAAAACCCAGAAGTTTGTACTTCACCAATTGAAAACCGCTATATTGATAATCATAAAGAACAATAGGAATTAAAGCCATGAGTAGCTCAAATCAAAAACACTATAAAAGAATCGGGAGTATCTATGATGATTTGTGGAGTTACTCAGAAGACTACATTAGATTTATGGGGTTAAAAATTAGTGAATATTTACGCTTGACCTCAACAGATAGTCTTGTAGATTTAGGCTGTGGCACAGGGCTTTTTACCCAAGCAATTCCTAAGGAAATACAGTTAGACAATCCAATTATATGCGTGGATCCTTCTGAAGAGATGCTATCACAAATTCCCTTAAGCCCCCAATACCAAATTAGGGCAGTAGATGCGATTACTTTTGTATCTGAAACTTCAGGTTATAATAAGGTCTATATGAAGGAAGCAATTCATCATATAGATAATAAAGAATTACTATTTAGTAGTTTGTTCCAAAGGCTAAATAGTGGAGGAATGTTTTTGCTGATACTTCTGCCTCCAACTATTGAGTATCCTTTATTCAAGGCAGCTTTAGAGCGATATGAAAGAGGGCAGCCTAACTATAACGACCTCACTAGTTTACTAGAAAAAGTCGGCTTCAACGTTTCAGTTGATTTTGTTGAATATCTTCAGTCAATTCCTAAAGAGCAATACTTGAAAATGGTAGAGAATCGCTATATGTCCTTACTTTCATTCTTTGATGATCAACAGTTAGAGGAAGGTTTAGCAGAAATCTCAGAAAAATATGCTCAACAATCTATCCTTGAATTTCCTGACCGTTTTGTTTTTATTACAGCAAGTAAGTAGTTAAGCAGTCAGCTATCAGCTATCAGCTATCAGCTATAAGTTATCAGCTATAAGTTATCAGCTATAAGTTATCAGCTATCAGCTATCAGCTATAAGTTATCAGCTATCAGCTAATGCGCTACGGATGGTGCTACTTGAGGGGCTTTTGAATCAAACAGGTCAGCATTCGAATAATGCTGAGTTATGTCACAGCGTCGAAGGCTGTGGCACAAACTAGAAGCCTGTGCCACAAAGCTGACGGCTGACGGCTGACGGCTGACGGCTGAATGCTTACGTTAAACGTTATGGATTTACCTTTACTGCCAAAGATATAGGGATTTGCAACAGGTCTAGTTACCGGCCTAAACCAGTAGTTGCGATCGCATCCGCTCTAGCATTCAATCGCTTCAGTAAGGTTGTATGGGAGAGATTGGGATCATCCTCAATAGTGACCAAACCAAAACTAATCGGGGGTGTATGACCGGGCAAATCTACCCAACGATACCAGGTATAACCAACAAAAGCGGGATGAGTCAAAGCCCTGGCTAAGGACTTAGCGCCATTACGCATCATCCGTGACCTTTCGGAAAAGCCGTCTTCTGGTTCATCGGGTAAGGCTCGTTGAGTAAACCTGGTGTGTCCCCAACTAAACTCACTGTTGAGCACTGGCAATTTTGTAGCTTGGTAGTATAGGTCTATCCGCTCATACATGTTGTAGCGATAATTGTTAGCAGATACAACATCTACCCAAGGTCTTTTGATAGCGGAAAATACTGCATCAGAAGGAGGTGCCCCAAACCTACATCCCAGGATTAAATGGTTGTGGTCATAGCGGTGAATTGCTGCTGCAGTTTCCTGAAAATAGCGTCGAGCAAATTCTGCTTGAAACCCATTCTGATCGACTAAGTAGCCTTTAGAAACAATCCCTTGTTTTGTTTTAGTCCATGCTTTAATCGTGTCTCTAGATTCAATTGGGACCTGCCAATCTTTAGCTAACTGCTCTAGACTATTACCATGGCGCTTTAACACAAAATCCCAGGCAGCACTATAGGCAGGTTTTTCTGGATTGAGGCTAAGGCAAAATTGTAGTAAGGATGCCTTGGCGAGATTGGTGAGCAACAACTCTGGGTTAACCTTTCGGTCTGGTGTTTCGGCGTGTGCCCAATTAAGTTCATTGTCAGTAAAATATCCCACTAGCAGCTTACTAGTTGCCACCGGTGCTACGATTTCCTTAGCTTTAGCATCAATCCCTTCAATCCATTTTGGATCAAACACATCGGGTAACTTGAGCTTCTTATCATCAACCCTAAGTTCGCTGTCTGGAGCAGCTTTGACGAAATTTAGTATAACCGTGTAGGGCATACCCTGATCCCACAATTGAGGTGGTGTCCATGCTCCTAGGGCATTAAAATTCCAGCTCCGCAGCCGCTCAAAGGTAGCTTCCCGAAATGCAGCCGGGTCTTGACCATATTTATTCTCGACAACCGGAACATAGGGAGCAGGATAGCCAAAGTTGACGGAGGTGACACCCCGGTAAAGGAAGGGTTTGCCATCGGGGTCAATGAACCACCAACGACCTTTGTGGGATTTGCCAACTCGGAAAAAATCCTGCTGACCTACTACGGTTTCGGTCTTGATGCGTACTTGGGCAAGAGGACTAGCAGCTTGGGAGGCAAGAAGACTATTGGGTAGGGCAGAACTCAGCAGTACGATCACTGCTGAGAGGATGAACAGAATAAATCGGGATAATACTTTCCAATGTCGCATTTCAGTTTTGTTAATGCCTGATTGAGATCCCCCGTTGGTCCCCCTTAATAAGGGTAGGGCTGTTTCATCTCATTTATAAACCCTATATACGCCAAATGATTAAAGAGGGGGTACATTTTTGCAGAGATTGCGATCGCTCTCATCAACATTGGGGTTACTAAGATAGTCTCGCACCCAATCACAACCCTTTACTATTAGTTCATTTAATCCTCCTATACGCCATAACTTGGCAGTTCCGGATATGTCAAGAGTGGCTAATAAACTGCCATCAGCACTAAGACTTATACTTTTGACTCTACTTTTTTTGACTCTACTTTGATTAACGTTACTTTGATGCCCATCTTTAAAAGCAGTCAATAATTTTCCTGACATATCCCATACATAGGTATAATCCTTTTCTTCCGTATTAGAACCATTATACTCCAAATAAGGCCGCTCGGCACTAACGACTAAGCGACCCTGGGTACTAAAACCGATACTATCAAAGCTGAGATTAGCACCCTTAAACTTAACTAATTCCTTACCAGACTCCAATTCTTTTAAAAAGATATTACCTCTCTCTACATAGTGATCCTCGAAAGCATTCTGCGCCACTAACAGCTTGCCATCGGAGCTAAAAGCGATTTCACCCAAGAATAGCTCAGATTTTTTTTCCCAGCTTTTATTGTTCAAATTCAACCGATGGAGAGTTTTATTATAGTCATCAAACTCCTCAATAACAATTAAATCTTCACCATTATTGCTAAAAATAAGCTGGGTAATTGTTTTATTAAATTTTTTAGAAGATTTATACAACTCATTGCCATTCAAATCCAATAAGCGAATCCTATTATCTTTACCAACTCCAGCCAATTGTGTACCATCAGGGCTAAAACTGATTTGCCTTATTGTTGTTTTAAGATCGGGAAATCGCTTCAACTCCTTACCCTTCAAATCCAACAGACGAATAGTGTCATCACTTCCGACAACAGCTAGTTGCTTACCATCGGGGCTGATGCTGATACTTTCTAAGTTCGGAATTAGCTCTAACTCCTCTAATGGCTTCTGATCTAGTTTCCACCAGACCAGAGTATTGTCATCACCTAAACTAGCAAGTTGTCTGCCCTTAGACGAGCTAGAAATAACCTCACGAATACCACCTTGATGCCCTTTCAGTTCAAATTCCAAGGCGTCTGACAAAGAGTCATAACTCTTATATGGCTCATCATAAACACTAATAATACCCTCACCCTCTTGCCCAATAATCAGACGACCTTCGGTATCAAAAATGATACTGCCAGCTCTCCTTATGGGTTTAAACTCATTCCAATCTTCGCTATTTAAACTACCAAAGTAAGCAATTCTTTCATCTGGTCCAAACCATCCTGCTAAGTATTCACCATTAGGACTAATAGGACTAAAAACCAGATTTCCCGATAGTATCTGATGAAAATTTTTAAACTCTGCCAACTGATTACCACTCCTGTAGTCCGACAAGCTGAGGGTATTGCCAAATTGGTTAGCTACTACTAGCTGGTTCTTGGAGTTAAAGCTAATACTATGGAAATTGACTTCTTGTTTCAATAGCTTCGGTTTATCTCCCGTTTCCCACAGGCAGATAGTACTGGAATTGCCCTTCTTCGTTACCCTTTGTAAATAGGCTAGAAGCTTCTTGCTATCAGGACTGAAACTTATCCCTCTGTCAGATACACCGAAACCAGTAGGAAATAGACCTACATCAGTATCTGTAAACCCTGAAATACAGTCTGTAAGCTGACGTGGCTCTTCCTGTTTTCCTTCTAAGTTCCAGAGGCGAAAAGTCCCTTGCTTGTCAGTTGTTGCTAATAAGCGACTATCCGGACTAACATCAAGTTCTACTTGACCCTCATGTCCTGAAAATACTTTGGGTAGTGGTGTGCCTTTGAAGTCTTGTAAGCGGACAGTACCATCCTCTGCTGTAGCAATCATTAAGGTACCATCAGGCTTAAAAAACATCTTCTTAAAACCTTGAGGCATTTCTGTGCGCTTATATTCTCTAGTTAAATAGAATACCTTTCGCAAAGTTTGTAACACTTGAGGTTGAAGCTTACTGTCTGGCTTGAATAAGGATAAGTATCCCGGCCAATCTTGAAGAGATTTTGCTGCCCGTAAACTGGCAAGCAAAGCTTCTAAATCTTGACCTGATTCTAAGTTGGCTTCGGCGGCTTGCTGAGAAGCCTGAATTTGACCGATCAGGGCATCTTTCTGACCAATTAAGGAGAATACTAAACCTGTCCCTAACCCCAGCATGACTGCGATCGCAACACCCCAATTCCGACGAGTATTAAAGTTTTTTCGCCGGACGCTACGCCGCACAAACTCAGCTTCTACTTGGTTAAGCCAGTTATGCTCAGAATTGAGTACCTTTTTCAACAAATCTAGACGTGGGTTAGTATGCCAAAGAAACCTTGCCCTCTGCTGGCTTTCCCACTCCTGTGCCGCCGGAGTCAACCGCCGTTGCAGAAGTAGGCTTTCCTCCTCCTCTTGCTTCCATCCCAGCAATCTTTGCCATCCCCGCACTAAAGCATCATGGGCTGGTTCTACATAGGGATTCCCCTCAGCATCTTGTCCTTCTACTAATAACCGTGCTGTGCTAAAACGCTTAATTACTTCCTTAACTAAATCATTTTTCTGAGGCGGATATTCCAATTCCGATAAAGGTACTTGCCTACGGGCTAACTCACCCCCACCTAGTGCCAGCATCCGCAGCATCACATGACGGATCACTTGGTCATAAGCGGGATTTTCTTGAACTAGCTTCTGATACTCCTCATCCGCCCTTTGAGTTAGCGATCGCATTACTCCCCCCAATTCCATATAATCGGCTTGAGTCAATGCCCGGTCAATAGTAATACCCCCGTATTGTGCTTGCCGTTGTCGCCTTAAATACTTGAGATACAGTTCACTCAAGGCAAAAGACAGCAGGGGTAATGCTCCCGGCATATCCGCCACTTCATCAATTAATTTGTCTACTAATTCGTGGGGTTGAAAATACATCACCCGTGCTTGAGCCGGTTTTTCTATCGCTTCCCTTAGTTCCCCTCGTGTCATGGCTGGTACAATAAATCGTCCACTTTGCCAACGATTTTTCAGCACCGTGGTTCCCAATTGATTTAGTACTTCCGGTGCCAACGTTAAGCCCGCATCTCGGATTTGGGGTTCAAAATCAGAACGTAGGCTTAATACTACTCGTAATTGCTCCCGATAGCCATGAATGGCTGCCAGTATCTGTTGAAAAAATTCCTGCCGCTCCTGCTCATCTTGACAGAGTGTAATGATTTCTTCGCTTTGGTCAATAAAGATTAATAACTTGGATTTGGGATTGTTTTTAACCCAAACCGCAATACTTTCAGTGAGAGTTTTTTGTTTGTTCCCTAACTCGACTTTTGGTAATCCGGCCTCAACCAGGGCATTATTGAGAGCTTGGAAGGGGGTTTCTCCGGGACGAATTGGTGACACTATCGACCATTTATCGGTATTTTCCTGTTTCAACTGGGGAATTAATCCGGCTTTCACCAAACTCGATTTCCCCGAACCGGAAGCACCTAAGACCACAGTTAAGGGATGAGTCTTGACAAAATCCTGTAACTTTTCTACTAGTAATGTTCTACCAAAAAATAGTTGACTGTGTTCCTCGTCAAAGGAGTTTAAACCGCGATAGGGATTTTTCGACTCATCTAATGGTGGTGCGGGGGGTAAATTAAGTTCATGCCCTGGAGACAGAAAGATATACTCGCCTTTATCGTGCTTGTTTAAACACCAAATACCAGGGGTTTGCCGCAGACGGCATTTTTCTGTGGGAATTTCGACTCGATCCCGTAAATATAAATATAATTTTGTGGCTGTAATTACCCCATCTCCAGCCGGTTTGCCATTCGTGGCAGGAGGATAGATATCTCCTGCACCTTCTAGGGCTTCTAATAATGCACTAGCAAAAGGGGAATGATTGCCGATTTGACCGCGTTCGCTATCTAAATTAAAGTTATCTAAAGCCTTTTGATCCGAAGCTGAGGACGTAATGATTTGCCATGCCGGGTCAGTAATAAAACGGTCATAACGCTCTTGGTGAATGACTTCTGGCGATGTGAGTAAATCCCTGGTATTCGACCATTTAAAAGCACCAGCAAAACAGCAGTCTAGGATACCCAAGAAATGACGACAGGGTAATTGATGGAAAGCATCATGTAACTTGGTCATGGGCAGATAACTATTAGTATCCCCCAGTTTGGCATCTTGAGGAATTAGGTAACCAGCCGGGCCATCATCCCCATTGAGAGCTACTCCATGACCAGCAAAGTAAAATAATAAGCGGTCATTTTCAGTGACTTGTTCGGGTAGGGTTTGGTCTAAAAATTTGTTGAAGTTAGAGAGAGTGGCTACTTCGTCTAAGCATTCCCAGACTTCATAGCCATGCTTCTCGTGGAGAATTTCTATTAGTTTTTTGGCATCGTTTACGGCGGTGTTCAGGGGGGAAATGCCGTTTTGGTAGTTGTTGATGCCGATGATCAAGGCGAGATTGCGGGAAAACATACATATACCGTGGGATTTTATTAAGTACAGAATTATGGTTTTTTATGGAACAGGAATTATTAAGGGAGCAGGGAATATAGCAGTTGGCATTCAAACTATTTTTGGCGAGAATGAAACAGCCCTGCCTCCTGGCAGGGGTTAGGGGTGGCTACCCATCTATGTTTTTGCCAGAATGAAACAGCCCTGCCCTTAATAAGGGGGACTTTTGAATCTAATTCCACCCTTTGTTAAGGAAACCGACACCCTGTAAAATACTTTCGTATGTATAACTATCAGCTTACTATGTCTACCGAAAGTAATTCCCAGACTCAAACCACTACAGGTGCTGATGCGGTTGATGACGCGATCGCAAAGGGAATTGATTTAGATGGCTCCCCAATACCGAAAGCTAAGTTAGACCTTTACAACCAAGTCATGGGGTTGGAAGCTCAACGGCAACGGAGCGGTGTCAGCAATACCATGAGATCAAGAATTGTGCGGATTGGAGCGAAGCATATCTCTCAAGCAGAACTCAATCAAATGCTGCTCGATGCTGATTTTATCCCTCTTAAAGACAAAGAGATTGCTTTTTACTACGGGGGTAAGTAGGGAGTAGGGAATCGGGAATCGGGAATCGGGAGTCGGGAGTCGGGAGTCGGGATGCAGCGCTATTGCCTATTGCTAGCATGCCTATTGCCTATTGCCTTCAAAGGATATGCAATGTCGGTCAAACGTTGCTGAGAATTGCTATAAATATCAATAGGGTTGGCGAATTGTTACAGCTCTGAGCTAATTCACCAACCCTATTGTAAGTAACTTTAAACGTAAGTATTAAGCTATCAGCCCTTCCCTTAGGGGTCGAACAGGCTTCTAGCCTGTAAGGTAGCCATTAGCTGATCGCTGATCGCTTACCAGCCAACACCCTAAACTAAGTTAATACTTACCTGTTCCAAAACTGTAGAAATTGTTTGAATCAAAACTTGGGAATTCTCTGCCACAGTTGCAGTTATTTCCCTGGTCATGGGTAAGCTATCTACTACGATACCGGTACACAATAACATCATATAGAGAATTGAGTACTTAAACATAGACCGGGCAAGTTGATTGTCTTTAGGTTCCTTAAGCAGCAACCATGCTTTTTTGATAAAAATACTGCCCAAAAGAATAGCAACTATGCCATAAACCACTCCCGATTCTCCTAAAGGATAGATCAACAATAGGGAAGTGGGGACGACTAATAAGGTGTAATACCAGATTTGACGAACAGTAACCTCTTCACCGGCTACTACCGGTAACATGGGTATCCCAACTTTGGCGTAATCCTCGTGAATCATTAAGGCTAAAGCCCAGAAGTGAGGCGGTGTCCACAAGAACACGATGATAAAGAGTAACCAAGGGGCCCAACTCAATTCTCCTGTCACCGCAGCCCAACCCACTAGCGCTGGAATTGCTCCTGCTGCACCACCAATGACGATGTTTTGGGCAGTGTGGCGCTTGAGGATATGAGTGTATATGAGCATATAGAAGATAATGCCAGATAGCGCTAGCAAGGCACTAAGGAGGTTAGCGAAGACTGTTAGCAGGGTGAACGACAGGATTGCTAATGCGATCGCAAACAGCAAGGCATCACGAGGCTGCACTTTCCCAGAGGGAATGGGACGGTGGCGAGTGCGCAACATTTCATAGTCGATATCACGGTCATAGATGCAGTTAAGTACTTGGGCAGATGCTGCGGCCAAAGTCCCACCGACCAGGGTAACTAGCAATAAGATGGGATCGACTTGTCCATCGGATGCCAACCACATCCCCGCTGCTGTCGTAATTAATAGTAGTGGAATGATTCGAGGTTTTGTTAGTTGATAGTAACTTTGAATAACCTCTCTTAAGTTTTCATGTTGACGGGTTAAACTAGTCCCAAGCATTCAATTCACCGACAATTGTTAGCAAGGGGAGAGCTGGAAGCCCCTGTCGATTCACGCATGGGGAGGAAAGCTCTCCCCTTACATGACAGCAGCGCGACAGCGCATCCTTAGAATACGTAGGCATAGCCATCCCTCCCGTGTATAGTGCTGCAATACTTGTGATTGATTCCAGTGACTCTGCCAGATTTAGTCTGGATGTCGAAGCTACCGGACTTCCGACAGAGAACCCGACCTAAATGGGTTCCCGCTTTCTTGCCTTTGGGTACAACCGCCCTGACGATATCCCCACTTCTGAAACCGAAATGAACTTGCTGACGAGTACGGTGGCGGTATGGGAAGCCATACTTATCAACACCAGCCATCTGTCGGTTTCCATGTCCTGATGCTGTGATGGTTAAACATTGCTTAGTCTCAAGGGTGAGATGGACAACAACTCCTACACAGGCAGCATCAAGCCAGTGAGTTTTAGGAAGATCTAATCGGCAACGGTTATACTTAGTTTGTCCACCTGTCCCAAACTCAATAGGTAAGCCTGTAGCAATCAACTCCTCAGCAATCTTGTTCCGAGTTGAGTTGACCGCTGCCGCATCCAATAACGGTTGCTTAACTTGGCTGAGAATTCGATTGAGTAGGTCAGACTTACCAGAGAGGAAGTCTGTTATATTTCGGTTTCCTTTCGCCTGGTTACAGTCATGGCAAGCAACGGTCAGGTTAGATACTCGGTCAGATCCCCCTTTGGATTTGGGGTGAATATGATCGACTTCCAAACGGGTGTCTGTGGCTTTGCAGTATGCACATTGCCGATTCCATTTCTCTAACAGGTACTCTCGAACTTCATACCCCTGTAGTTCACCCTGCTGGTAGTCAACACCTGAAACTTCAGGGTTGATCATTTTCTGCATGTCAAATCTAACTCGCTCTAATGAGATTCCTGTAACGGGAACAAACTTGGTTAATCGTCTAACCCAGGTCATCGTAGTCAGAACCCGATGGAGCATCGATGGAGCAAGCCAACCTTCTGGACGAGTACGGTTTAAGAATCTAGGTTGACGATACCGGGTTTTACGGTTTCGCCTTCCTCTCCTCAATTTTCGTCTGTCCTCAAGATCAGCCTTAATTTGCTGCCCTCGGTGATAGAGTTCTGCTCCCCATAGAACCTTGTCATCTTGCACCAGAGCAAGCCCAGTTACTTTTGAGCCTGGGTCGATTTTGAGTTGGACTGGTTTGGGGGCATCATCAACTGCTTTGTTGAGGATAATGGTGAATGGATACTGCTTAAATACCGCTGCCTTGCCTGCTTTAAGTAGGCTACGAGCCATCCCAGGTTTGCAAGGGTTGAGCGGTTTTCGGTTGGTATCTAAAACTAGAACGTAGTTTGTAGACATGGTTTCGTCTCTTCTACTTGCGTGTTACTTTTGCCTCGACAAGGTTAGATAGGTTTGTCCTGTTTCAGACACTTCCTTAATCCCTCTACAGATGTTTAATCTGAAACCTCAGAGCCTAGAGCTGGCAAGCACCCTAGGGTGCGATAGCCTATCTAACGTAGCCAGTCGAACTGGCTTAGTCTGGTCAACTACAGGATCTCTTGCCCGTCGATTGATCGGTGGGTTGGAATCCCAGTCGGGATTGTTGACCAATTCCTTCGCTAAAAAGTCTCAAGTATGAAGGATATTTGCCCTTAGGTTTCCCGTAGGATAGACCAATAAAACACTTAATCCTTCATACTTAATCCTTCATATTTCATTCCTTCTCGCTTTGCTTCTACTGACTTTGACACTCCACACTTGTTCGGTCACGTAAGGCGAAGACTGTAAACCCTACCAGTACTCCTAATAATGCTGCTCCCACTGCTTGATGGCAGATAGTTAGTAGTTCCACTTGTAGCCTTAACCGGAAGGTAGCAACACCGAGGAGTATCTGTAAAACTACCAAGCTAGCAGCGAGATTAGCTAACTTTCGCAGTACTGGATGTAGGGCTGGTGTCCGGGATGCTATCACCACGACGGCGACAGTTGCTACGGTCGCTGGCACCACACCAGCAATATGGCTATTCATCACGGTACACAGCTGAGATCCGCCAAAACACTGATGCACTGCCCAGCGGGAAGCGACTAGTCCACCTAATAGACTTTGTAGATAAACAAAAATCACTGCGCTTAAGCTCAGCCAAGGTAACTTCCCAACAGAACCTGTTCCTTGATAGGGGGTCAGCAGTGTACCAATCACGATTAGAGTTGAGAAAAATAGCAGTGCTGTTCCTAGATGAGCAGTGACGATATCAAACCGGAGCAGTTCTGTAACCGTCAGTCCGCCGAGGACTCCTTGGAAAATAATTAGCCCTAGAGCAAATGTGGATATCCAGGGCAGCCAGTTCGGTAAATCCCGCCGATGCCACCAAGATAAGCTAGCGAGAGCGATCGCACTAATACCAATCAAGGAAGCATCAAGGCGGTGAAACCACTCTAAAAATACTTGCAAATTCATCTGCTGGCTTGGCACGAGCTGACCATAGCATAAGGGCCAGTCTGGGCAAGCCAGACCAGCATTCATCACCCTGGTGGCACTGCCTACTGCCATCAACAGTAGGGTAGCGATCGCAATTTTCCACACCAAGCTCCGAATCCTTGCCTGGGGCTGGCTAAGGTTGTTGGAGGTTACATCATTCTGATTCTGATCAAGAGCCGATTGAGCTATAGCCATCTGCAATAGGAAAATGCAAACTAAGTTAATCAAATCCTGAGTAGTGGCTCATTTTCGTTGGTAGAAGATTGCCAATCTCAAAGATCATCTCTATTCCTATACCACTGTAACCAGCCTTTTCCTTAATTTCTGAAGCTTTAGAGATTTTTCAGATTGCCATTCCCCTGCCCTAAAGGGTCACAGTTACTTAGACTCAATGATTTACTATTGATTTACTTTTTTATATTTTTTTTAGCTATGTTAAGTTTTTTTGAAAAAAATCTTAAGTTTTATGAAAATTTTATTGGTGCTGTGCTAGTGATCCTAAAAAAAAGTCTAAAAATCTCAAGGTTTGACCCAATCAATTGTTTAACTGCTTTACCTTAGTTAATAGAGCAAGCCAAGCTAGCTCTATATCCTCTACTCACGCCCCTCACTGCTAGCAGAGCATCAGAATTGTTGTCTTTGTTGTCTCTAATGTGGGAACTATGGGGGGGAGTAGCTCACCAGAAGGCTGATTTTCCTTAAAAATATAGCCATGCCCTGACATTTTAGGACACTAAGTATGTTGGTGCCTCGCCTGCCTTGATAATCCCTGTTAGTTTTGTTGATATAAGTATTCAACCCTAACCTCGTGAACATTCCAAGCCAAATTTCAACCCTTATTGCTGGCATTTTCATAACCCTGATTAGTCTCTGGTACGGTCAGAATCATGGACTTATGCCAGTAGCCGCCTCCTCAGAAGCCGGTGATGTAGATGGTCTGTTCAACCTGATGATGACCATTTCCACTGGTCTATTTATCCTCATCCAAGGGGCACTTATCCTAATAGTCATCAAATTTCGTAGACAAAAAAATGACCAAACCGATGGGCCATCGACCCATGGCAACATCCCCCTAGAGATGCTTTGGACCGCAATCCCGACGGTGATTGTCTTTGTCTTAGCTGTCTATAGCTTTGAGGTATACAACGCGATGGGAGGTCTCGATCCCATGGCTTCTCATGACCACCACCACCAGGAAATTGCCCACAATCATCAGATGTCACCATCTGGGCAAGAGGGGAATGAAAGTCTGATTGCCATGGCTCCGGGTCAAGGAACAGTTGCCCTAGGTATTGGAACGCCTCCAGGGCAAGAAGGTCAAGGTGAACCCCTAGAGGTTAATGTGGCCGGTATGCAGTATGCCTGGATTTTCACCTACCCTCAAACCGGTGTTATCTCTGGGGAAATGCATGTCCCAGTGGGACAACTGGTTAAGCTGAATATCGAAGCTAACGATGTGATCCACGCCTTTTGGTTGCCAGAGTTTCGGATTAAGCAAGATGCTATCCCAGGTCGGACTAGTCAACTAGGGTTTACAGCCACTAGAGTGGGTGATTACCCGATCATCTGTGCTGAACTCTGCGGGTCCTACCATGGAGGAATGAAAACCCGGTTGATCGTTGAAACACCCGAAGAGTATCAAGCCTGGGTTCAGGAAAATCAATTCGCTAGTGCAGACACCATGGAAAAAGCCGTGGCTGTTAATCCTACTACCATGTCAGAGGGTGAGTTCTTGGCTCCCTATGCCTCTGAAATGGGTATTGATTCCCAAACTCTCCAACACCTAGACCACTCTCACCATCATCCTGGAATTATCCAATAAGTTCATTTAAGAATGAAGAATGAAGAATGAAGAATGAAGAATGAAGAATGAAGAATGAAGAATGAAGAATGAAGAATGAAGAATGAAGAATGAAGAATGAAGAATGAAGAATGAAGAATGAAGAATGAAGAATGAAGAATGANCGTGGCGAATTTAATTCGCCAACGGAAAGCGCACCATTACGGTCTTGGGGGTTTCCCCCATGAGCGACTGCATCAAGAAGCGCAAGAGTTTGACTTCTGACAAAGGACTTCTGACAAAGGACTTCTGACTTCTGCTATAGCACCATCTGTAGCCCATAAGCTGATACGCGACACGCTGATAGCTGATAGCTGACGGCTGAATGCTTACCCCTATTCTCTGTTGCCTGTTGCCTGTTGCCTGTTGCCTGTTTCCAAAAATTATGTACTTCACCCCATTTAAAACCGCTATATCTCGATTATTTATACATAGCTAAATTATTGAATTTAAATTATTTACATTCCTATTTATAGCGTTCCTCGCAATTATGATGTACAGTCTTCTTTGACGTTGATTCCCTGTTAGGTGCGCTTTCCGCATCTAATTATTAAATTCGCCACGGGTCGCACCTCTTGATGCAGCGCATCGCTATTCCCTATTCCCTATTCCCTATTCCCTATTCCCTATTCCCTATTCCCTGATCCGCTGTTCCCTATTCCCTATTCCCTATTCCCTATTCCCTATTCCCTAAAATCCCGAAATTGTGTACCTCATAGCTATGATAATTGCTATATAGAATATTTTTTGACGTAATAAATTATCAAAAAGTACCCTTAAGGGTACTGTTGAACCATAACTAAGCCTCCCATCATAGAAACAAGCTGATTGACTGACAAAATTATCCTGAGCAAAGGATAAAGTCATGAAAGATTGAATGGGTAACCTTATGATGGTGAATCCCTAGTAAAGACTGAAAAGCAGACTAGGTAAGATTATCCTGACTTTTGTCAGTCAACCAGTATAACTAGTCAAAAGCGACAGAGTATTATTTTTAAGTAAAGAAAAATTATGGTAAAAATTCAAGCTGAAAGCTTTCCCAATCTAACGAATTTTGTAATTGCTAATAATAGCGATGCTGAGGGTAATTCAGTCATCAGCCTATTTGACGCTGGAAGTGATACTAGTTTCCCCTCTGGTACTGCTACCAGAACCTTTGACCTAGCTACTGGTAACTACGAAGTAAGGCTGGGCTACTTTGATGAGACTGATGGGGATAGCACCATAGATATCACTATTGGCGATACCGAATTGCCAACCTTAACTCTCAATGACCCCCCTGATGGTGCTGGTATTGCCGCTAATGCTGCTGCTTTCGTCAATCAACAGATTAGCAATAGCATATTCATCGAAAATGGAGACCTGATCACAATTAACGGTACTTCTGATGGCGACGAATTTACCCGAATTGACTTCATTGAATTCAATGCACTCAATGTCCCTTCTGCGGATATTTTTTGGCGTAATTCCGAGACTGGAGACAATCGTGCCTGGATCATGGATGGCACCAACTTGGATCAGTCAAATCCGATTCAATCGGAACCAGCTGACAGTCCCTGGGAGATGCGTGGTGCTGGAGACTTTGACGGCGATGAGCAAAAGGATATTATCTGGCGTAATACCGATACCGGAGATGTTGGCTTCTGGTTAATGGAAGGCTTTGAGTTCAAAAGCGGAGCATCTAGCACCCAGGTATCAGACCTCAACTGGGAAATCCGTGGCACGGGAGATTTCGACAGTGATGGAGAAGAAGATATTCTCTGGCGTAATACCAATACCGGAGAAAATGCGGTTTGGTTGATGAATGGCACGGAGCTGGATCAGGGAGTGTTGATTACCAGGCAGAGTAATGGTGAGAATTTGCTGCTACCAGAAGACGGTCTATGGGAGATGCAAGGTGCTGGAGATTTAGATAATGATGGTGACGCGGATATTCTGTGGCGCAATACTCAAAACCAAGAGATCTACTACTGGCGGATGGATGGTACTGAGTATGTAGAGTCAGTGTTCATTGACTCAGCACCAATCAGCGGTGATTGGGAAATTCGTGGTACTATGGACTTTGACGATAATGGTTTTGACGATATCCTGTTGCGTAATGGCTCTGACGGACAAAATGGGATCTGGCTAATGAATGAAACGGGGCTACAGCAGGCAGTTGCCACCGAGTCCTTAACAGGGGACGAGTGGCAAAGCTATGTTTAATATGCCAGTCTGGTTAATTATTCATTAGTGATTCAATAAGCAATTAGCATTCAGCAGACAGCTGAATGCTAATGTGATTCAAAGCCCGATAATTAAAGGGATTAACTGAACTTGATATTAATCGTTTCAACTACTACTTAACTACTACTTACCAGTGGGAAAAGCACCAGGTCGCACGGTCAATTTAGTATCTCGTTGATTGCGGCGCAACTCTAGGATTAAATCACTGCCTACTTTCGTTTTAGCCACAGACTTCTGAACTTCTGTTGCATCTTTGACCGGCTGATCATTGATTTTGCGGATCACATCACCCGCACGCAATCCTGCTTTGGCAGCTGGGGAATTAGCTATTACTTTGGCAATCAATACCCCTTTTTCTTCATCAACCATCAATCCAGCATTGGGATTACTGTTGATCTGTTGTTTAACTTCTGGGGTTAAGGTTACCATCTGGATGCCCAAGTAAGGATGTTCTACTTTACCCTCAACAATCAGTTGCTCAGCAATTCCTTCCACCGTATTAATGGGAACGGCAAATCCTAATCCTTGAGCACCCCGAATAATGGCTGTGTTCATGCCAATCACTTCACCGGAGGCATTGAGCAGGGGTCCGCCAGAATTACCGGGGTTAATGGCAGCATCGGTTTGGATAAATTCCACTCGCTTATCGGGAACACCGACTTGAGAGCTAGAACGACCGGTAGCACTAATGATGCCAGTGGTTACAGTACTATCTAAACCAAGGGGATTACCAATTGCGATCGCCCATTCTCCTGGGGTGAGTTGATCAGAATCACCGAGAGCAACGGTAGGTAAGTTTTCTGCCTCAATCTGGATCACGGCTACATCTGTCAAGGGATCGCTTCCCACTACCGTCCCTTTAAATTGGCGACCATCTTTGAGGATTACATTAACAGTATCCGCACTATCGACTACATGGGCATTGGTGAGAATATAACCATCGGTATCGATAATGAAACCTGAACCGGTACCCTGTTCAACTCGCTCTTGGGGTACATCGGGAAATGGTAACCTAAAAAATTCCCGGAACATCGGGTTTCTAAAAGTATCTGGGACTCTACTGGTGACGGTTCTAGAAGCGTTAATCCGCACCACTGCTGGTCCAACTTGTTCTACCACATTGGTGATAAAGTTGGGATTTTGAGTAACTACAGGTTTAGTGCCTGGAAGCCTAGCTGTTTTGTTCTGAGGGACAATTGCTTGAGGGGATGTGGATTCTGGAACAGAGTTACGTAATGCTACATAACCGCCGGAAAAGCCTAACCCTGCTCCCAGTAACAACAGTGACACATAAGTTCCTGCTTTTTTTAACGGATTACGGGTGGTGTGATTAGATTTGGGGGTTTGATGGTCTAATAGCATAAGATTCTGTTGACAAAAGGGTAGATCGACTGGTATTTCGACTGGGAGGCAGTGGGCTTGATATTGGTTTTGAATCAGTGTCAGCAATAACTGGGCTTTGATTAATTGATGATTTACGCACCAAGATTATTATTAATCAAAGGCTGAAATCGTTGTAATTAGGTTAATAAAGTGGGTTAGCGGTGTAAGTCCTATAATTTAATCTAGACATGTTCTGTTAATTTTCTGTGAGAGCAGTGTTTAACTTAGATTAAAATTATTGAGGGTCGGGACCTGAATACAATTGGCAATACAATTAGCAAGGGAAGCCACCCTTCGCTTCGGGGGCTATACCATAGGGGCAACGAGGCAGAAATAGTCCCTATCCAATATGATTATTAGTCTAGCGCATTCCCCTAGTCATGGAGGTTGACAATACTACCAATCTGTGATGGGTTAACCGAACATCTATACACTTCTAAGATGAAATAGTGTCAGAAATGCTACCTTAGCGTGATTTGGTAATGGATAATGGGTGATTGGTGATTCGCTAACTATTACTGAAACTATTACTGATTACCGATTACTGATTACCTAGGAATTGTGGTCAAGGGTAACTTCGGAGCATTAAAATTCGGAGCATGTAAACGAAAGTTGTTGGATTTTTACCAACATTTCACTATTGAATAGTAGGTTGAATAAGGGTTAAAAATAGTTTGTAAATTGCTCAAGCAATCCATAATACTAAAAATTTAGTAGGTAAGGTATAATATACCTAGCATCTGTTGTTGCTCAAAAAATAAAAACTATAAAGTGTAAGTTAAACACATGTAAATTAAACACATGTAAATTAAACACATGTAAATTAAACAGATGGTGTTAAACTATTATTATGCAGATTCATCGACTTCCAGCCCTTTCTGACAACTATATCTTCTTATTACACGACCCCAAGCAGAATATTGCTGCTGTTGTTGATCCAGCCGAGGCTAAACCGGTGATACAGTGTCTGAAAGAAATGGATGCGGACTTAGTGGCTATTTTCAACACTCACCATCACATGGATCATGTGGGGGGAAATCGACAGTTGATCCAGCAGTTTCCCGATGTCTGTGTATATGGGGGAGCTGAAGACCGGGGTCGGATTCCTGGTCAACAGGTGTTTTTAGAAGAATGCGATCGCGTCGAGTTTGGTGATCGCCTTGGTGAAGTCTTGTTCGTTCCTGGACACACCAGAGGACATATTGCCTACTACTTTCCCCCAGTAGTCTCTGGTGAAACCGGTGAACTCTTCTGTGGCGACACCCTATTTGCGGGGGGTTGTGGCAGACTATTTGAAGGAACAGCAAGCCAAATGGTAGAATCCCTAGGCAAGCTAAGGGATTTACCAGATAATACACGAGTATGGTGTGCTCATGAGTACACCTTAAAAAATCTCCAATTTGCCCTGAGTGTCGATGGTGAAAACCCGGACTTACAAGGGAGATTTGCCCAAGTCCAAGAGGCGCGTCATCGTAAAGAGGCAACGGTACCCTCCCAGTTAGGGGTTGAAAAGCACACCAATCCATTTTTACGTTGGGAAGAGCCTGCCCTACAGTCGGCTGTTCAAGCAAAAGAACCCGTTAAGACATTTGCACGGTTACGGGGGATGAAAGACCGATTCTAAGATTATTGATAAAGCCTTGATCAAGGGACATATTTCCTTGAGGATATGCTCCTTTATTAGTTGGACTATAATCAAGGTTGAGTTAATAAATTTAGTTAATCCAATTGAGCAATAGAAAAAAACCATGCTTAGCGAATTGCAGCAAAGAAAATTGACCCAGTTGTTTAACGTGTACGATCAGCAAACAAACGGTTTTTTAACCCAAGCCGATTTTGAACGGATTACTGATAACCTTGCTGCCATCAGGGGTTGGACACCGGGCTCGCCAGACTATGACAATCTTCTTGCTATTTACATGAGGATTTGGAATGGCGTGCAAAAATTTACCGACGAAAATCAAGACCAGCAAGTGACCTTGGATGAGTGGTTGACTTATCACGAAAATGTACTGAGTGACACCGATGGTAACGAAGCAGTAGTCAATGCTAAAGCGGCAGGGATTATTTACCTATTGGATTCTGATAAAGACGATAAAGTTACTCTGGAAGAATACCGACAGTTTTTTAAGGCTTACGGTATTGACGACAGTCAAATTGAAGAAATTTTTGGACGCTTCGATCAGAACAATGATGGTTACATTGACAAACAAGAGATATTAGATCTAGTTACCGAATTCTATTACAGTCAGGATCCAGAGGCTCCGGGAAACTGGATTTTCGGTTCCTACTGATGATTTAGGTTTGCCTATTGGCGGATATGTCATCCCCGAAATGGTTTAATAAGTGTTTTAATTGACACGGAGCCCTCAGTATTCAGCCCTCAGCCCTCAGCAATCAGCAATCCGCAATCAGCACTAAGTTGCGATCGCTTACAAATTGTCGTAGTATGGAATGTTTGTCGAAGCATTATCATTCACGCTAAACTATAACCGAAACTAAACACTATGGCACAACGTGTACAAGTCGTTTTAAGCAAAGACGTTCACAAACTTGGAAAAGACGGTGATCTGGTAGAGGTAGCTCCGGGCTATGCTCGCAATTATCTCATTCCCCAAGGAATTGCAGTTAGGGCCACCTCTGGTGTTCTCAAGCAAGTTGAGCGGCGCAGAGAGCAAGAACGGCAGCGTATCCTCGAAATCAAGCAACAAGCTGAGTCGATGAAGACTGCTCTACAAACTATTAACCGCTTTACTATCTCGAAGCAGTTGGGTGAAGATAATGCTATCTTCGGTACTGTTACTAGCCAAGACTTGGCAGATGCAATCCAAGAGTCTACGGGCAAAGAAATAGACCGCCGAGGTATTACCCTACCTGAGATTAGTCAACTTGGTTTCTATAATGCAGAAATTAAGCTTCATCCAGAAGTTACAGCTACTGTAGAAATTCATGTTGTTCCCAAATAAGTTAATTAATAGTTTGTTTAGTTTGTTGACACTTGACTGTTGATTGTATCATCCTGTCAACTGTAAATTAAACAACAGGTGCTTAATTTGTTCAGGTTGTATTAGTTGCGCGTAGGGCATAAGCTAATAGCACCTCAAATAGCGTGGCACAGGCTTCTAGCCTGTGACATAGCGCATTAGCATTAAGCTGATAGCTGATAGCTGATAGCTTAATGCTAATAGCTGATAGCTAATAGCTGACCTTTACCCTGAACTCAATAGACGACTAGTTTACTATGACTCAAAAACAAGATTTTTCAGCGTTTGGGAACTCTATACCACCCCAAAATATTGATGCCGAAGAGTCTATTATCGGAGGCATTTTATTAGACCCGGAAGCCATGGGTCGAATTGCTGATTTCCTGAATTCAAAAGCTTTCTACGTCCGGATTAACCAAACCATTTACGAAGCTGCTTTATTACTTTATAGCCAGGGTAAACCGACGGATTTGATGAGTGTTACTACCTGGCTTTATGACAATGACTTATTAGAGAAAGTTGGGGGTCAAGCTAAGTTAGCTCAGCTAGTTGAACAAACGGTTTCAGCGGTCAATATTGACAGGTTCGCTAAGTTAGTGATGGACAAGTATCTGCGCCGTCAGCTAATCGAAGCCGGTAACGAGATTTTTAAGTTGGGTTATGAGACATCCTTGGAATTGGAAACAGTCCTTGACCAAGCGGAACAGAAAATTTTCAGCCTCACCCAATTGCGTCCTCAGCAAGGTCTAATCGCGATTTCTGAAACCCTAGTCCAGACCTTCCAAGATATAGAAAATCGGAATCAGGGTATTGATTTGCCTGGTATTCCATCAGACTTCTATGATTTGGATGCCCAAATTGGGGGGTTAAGTCCGTCTGACTTAATTATCATTGCTGGTAGACCATCCATGGGAAAAACTAGCTTAGCGTTAGGAATTGCTCGTAACGTAGCTGAAAAAATGCCAGTGGCGATTTTTAGCTTGGAAATGTCAAGAGAACAACTAGTGCAGCGGTTGTTAGCTAGTGAAGCGAAAATTGACAGTAACTTTTTGAGAGCTGGGCGCATTGCTCAAAATCAGTGGGCACCCTTGAGCGAAGCAATCGGTGTGTTATCAGAGTTGCCTATTTATATTGATGATACCGCTAACCAGACTGTGATGCAAATGCGATCGCATGCTCGTCGTCTTCAAGCAGCCCAAGGGAGCCAGTTGGGATTAATTTTAATCGATTACTTACAGTTAATGGAAGGCAGTGGTAGTGAAAATCGAGTTCAGGAGTTGTCTCGGATTACTCGCTCTCTCAAAGGATTAGCTCGGGAACTGAAAGTCCCAGTGGTTGCTCTGTCTCAGTTAAGTCGAGCTGTGGAGTCTCGCACCAACAAACGACCAATGATGTCGGATTTGAGAGAATCGGGTTCCATTGAGCAGGACTCGGATTTAATCATGATGCTTTATAGAGATTCCTATTATAATCCAGATTCACCCGATGGAGATACGGCAGAAGTCATCATTGTTAAAAATCGTAATGGTCCGACAGGAACGGTGAAACTTATCTTTAAACCTGGGTTAACCAAGTTCCTGAATATGGCAAATCAAAGAGTGTAACCTACCACAACTGAGGCGTAAGCATTCAGCTATCAGCCATCAGCCATCAGCTAATGCGCTAATTGAGGTGCTACTTGATGTGCTTATGGGCGATTAGGAAGCTACGGAACTTTTGAATCAAACAAGTAAGCAAAAGTTTAATCTGAGTTATGAAAAGCTGACTGCTGACCGCTGTTCGCGTAGCGTGAGCCAAAGCTCACGGCTGAATGCTTACACTGAGGGTTATTTTGGAATTATTATAGGTCAAAAATTAACTTTATTTTATCTAACGTTATTTACAGGACATAGATTTAATCAAATACTATTTAATCGAATGATTGAGTTCTGAACTTTAGTTTTGTACCCAGGTTTTATTAATATTTTGTAACAAAAAGGCGATGCTATTTCTAGTGTTATTCTGTTTACTAAAACTCCCAATCAGCGAGAATTCACCAACTGGGAGCAAGTATTCAGTTCATCGCTGAATTAGCTAATTTATTGCTAATTTACTAGTTAATTTTCAACAATTCCACATCAAAATTCAGCGTAGCATTAGGCGGAATCACCCCACCGGCACCACGGGTACCATAACCTAATTCTGGGGGAATGATCAGCTCACGACGACCACCAACCTTCATAGAACCAACCCCTTCATCCCAGCCTTTAATAACCTGTCCTACACCGATTTTGAAGGAAAAAGGACGATTGCGATCGCGAGAACTATCAAACTTACTACCATCCTCCAGGGTACCAGTGTAGTGAACCACTACCGTCTGTCCCTTCTCAGGCATTGCTCCCTCACCCTCAACCACGTCGATGTACTTCAAGCCCGACGGTGTTGTAACCGTCTCAGCCTCAGTATTGGTTTCGCTTTCTGAACTAGAATCCATAGCTATATCTCGTTTATCATTAACATCTGGGTTAGCACTGTTAGCTGTTGTCACTACTTCCGGCTGAGTGTTGGTAATTTCTCCAGCAGTGGTAGATTTTTTACCCATACCTACTTGAGCCACAACCAAAAGCAACCCAAAGGCTACTATAACGCCTATGCTGATCAGAATTTGTTTCAAAGTCTGTCCTCCTAATTGATTATCAACGCCAGAGCTTATTTTCTAAATCCCGCACCTGACGCTCCAGACGGTCAATACGACCTCGCAATTCATCCATTTCTGATTGGCGAGGAACCCCTAAATCCTGCAACATATTGCGCAACTGCCGTTCCATGTTGCTCTCAAAGTTACCCTGCTCTGACTTGATCTGATTCATCAGATCATCCACAAAAGCGGTGGCTTGGTCGGAGTTTATTTTACCATCTTTGACCCATTCATCACTTACCTCTCGCAGTTTTTCGGCAACCATTGAGGTTGTGCCAACCCCAACCAACAATAACTGCTTGAGCCAGTCGTTATTATCCATAATTGTTATCCTGTTATCCTGTTATCCTGTTATCCTGTCACTCGGCACTTGATGGGGCTGGGATCAACTAGGCTTTCCTATGATTGGAGAAGTTTCATTGATTCCCAGCCTACAGTTCTATTCTGTGACATCTTTCCTAGAACAGGAGAAGAGGGAGAACAGCGGGAGGAGAACGGAGGAGGTGCAAGAAGGTGCTATGTATCAAGCAACCTAATAAAATGCTCTGGTGAATCAGTGGTGATGGTGATGATGGTGCTGTGATGCCTGCACAGCTGCCAACTGGGGATTGATAGATAGAGCATTTTCTGATACAAGTACCTCAATTTGAGGATTAGCCCACTCCGCTGCCATCTCTAAGAATTCTGGATGATCATTAACACAGGGCATCTCTAGGTAGGTAACCTCTGAGTTACGACGTTTTAGACCGTGGACAATGTGATGCACATCTAAGAGGGTTTCGTGATTCTCTGTGGCAAAGCCAATAGGCATAAACACAATCGCCTTAGCCCCTAAGTTAATCAGGTTCTGGGCTGCTAACTCCGCGTGAGGCTGAGTCCACTTAATTAAGGGAGTTTGGTGGTTAAGCCAGCCCACAGAGATTAGGGGATACTTATACATCAACTTTTCCCTTACTGCCTCATACAATGCCTGACTTTCGTCAATCCCAGACACAAATCCTTTAGCTTCGTGGGGACAGCCATGGTTCATCAGGACAATGCCAATTTGGGAGGGGAGATAGGCTTGAGCTAAATCGGTAGTAATTTTCTCTTCCACCAATCGAGCAGTTAGATTAATGTACTCTGGTTCGTTATAGAAAGACGGGATGTAACGCAATCCCTGAACCCAGTGTTGATCTCCATCCTCTAATTTCCCTAGGGCTTTATTGACCTGTTCCACCGCAATGCCGCTAGTAAAGATGGAATCCACCACTAGCAGGGGATAGATCAGCAGTTTTTGGAACCCTTGCTCCTTAATTTCACAGAGGACTTGTTCTGGCAGAAAGGGAGCGCAGAAGTTAAAGGCTTTGAATACCTTGACCTGATCGCCCCATTTAGCTTGCAGGTGTTTTTCAATACCTGCCCGTTGCTGTTCAAAAATATTGTTGTGGGGTGAAATAAAGTTGTCATGCTGGTGCCCCCACTCGTGGAAGTCAAACATTGCCAAAATTTTGGCTAAGGGTGGATAGATCCAGTTGGGGACTGGGGCAAATTTGGCGGTAAGCAAGTTTAAGGCTTGTTCGTTGTAGTTGGCGAAGTCTTCGTAGCTTTCGACTTCTCCATAACCCATGAGTAAAACCGCAACTCGTTCGTGACCATGGGTTGGGGAAGGTTTTACTGATTGAGATTTTTCTGGAGTGGCAACCACTTGGTATTCCTACTGGCTAAACGTCTATTCCTGGGGTATCCCTGCTTTGTCTTGGGTGCAGAATGTACCCCTGGCATTTATTAGGCTAACATCCCCCATGGGGGGATATAGGACATACCACAATAGCCTGGAAAGTTCGGTAAAGATACTAATAACAAAATCTCGATTAGGTTATAATAGGATGTCTGGTCTTAATTAAATCTTATTAAATGAGCTGATCAGTTCGAGATTAGCCCACTAGCCTCTACCAAACGCGCAAGCGTCGTCCTTTGGGCGAAGGGAGTGGGGTATTTTTCGACGGAAAGCTCAGTTCAGGTTTTGTCTAATAAATTATAATGGACATAAATTGGGGTGAATTTATGTCTATTTGATAACCAAAGCCGAAAATGCCCTTGGTTATTGACAGTGGACCAAAAGCCTGATTGGAATAGAGCAATTAAAATCAGATAAAATCAGAAACTTGGCGGTGGGGCATCCCGTCAATAGTAAAGCTTGTCGAGTACCCGAATGCGGATCGGTTTTCGTAAGGAAATGGCGATAGCTGGGGTTGGCGAGAAGCCCACACCTACCCCCGATCCCCAACAGGTGTGGGAGATGTCACAAGTAGGACAACGCAATGTCGGTGTAAGCAGCACAATGCTGACGTGCTTGTACATCAACAGGAGGCATAGTCATTAAAACCAAATCAAACTAGGACAAACAACGCACATGCTCAGTCAGAAAACAAAAACTACAGATATAGGATTCACTCACGAAGATTTTGCTGCCCTTCTGGATAAGTATGATTATCATTTTAGCCCAGGGGATATAGTTCCGGGTACGGTATTCAGTCTAGAGCCGAGGGGCGCTCTGATTGACATTGGTGCGAAAACCGCCGCCTATATTCCGATTCAGGAAATGTCAATAAATCGAGTTGATAATCCTGATGAGGTTTTACAATCCAACGAAACACGGGAATTTTTCATCCTGACCGATGAAAATGAAGATGGACAGTTGACTCTCTCTATCCGTCGCATTGAGTATATGCGAGCCTGGGAGCGAGTGCGCCAACTACAAGCAGAGGATGCTACGGTGCGTTCTCTGGTATTCGCCACTAACCGTGGTGGAGCGTTGGTACGTATTGAAGGGTTGCGCGGTTTTATTCCTGGTTCTCATATTAGCACTCGGGCAGCCAAGGAAGATTTGGTGGCCCAAGAACTGCCCCTAAAATTTCTGGAGGTAGATGAAGACCGTAATCGTCTGGTACTATCCCACCGTCGTGCGCTAGTTGAGCGCAAGATGAACCGCCTAGAAGTCGGAGAGGTGGTGATTGGCTCAGTACGAGGAATCAAACCTTACGGTGCATTCATTGATATTGGCGGGGTCAGCGGATTGCTGCACATTTCCGAAATTTCCCATGATCATATCGATACGCCTCATAGTGTGTTTAATGTCAATGATGAACTGAAAGTGATGATCATTGACTTGGATGCTGACCGAGGTCGGATTTCTCTGTCAACAAAGCAGTTAGAGCCAGAACCGGGAGATATGATTAACAACCGGGAAGTGGTATTCGAGAAGGCAGAAGAAATGGCTCAGAAGTACCGGGAGAAGATGCTAGCACAAAAGCAAGGTATAACTCCAGAAAGTATGACTCCAGAAGCGGTTGAAACCCAAGAGCCCCAAGAGTCCCAAGAGCCCCAAGAGCCTCAACAAGTCCAAGAGCCCCAAGAGCCTCAAGAGCCTCAACAGGTTCAAGAGCCCCAAGAGCCTCAAGAGCCTCAACAGGTTCAAGAGCCTCAAGAGCCTCAAGAGCCTCAACAGATCCAAGAGCCCCAAGAGTCCCAAGAGCCTCAAGAAGACCCAGTGCCAGAGGGAGAGTTTGTAGCAGCTGCCATCGACGAGTAACAACCAGGTGCGGTAACAAGAATTAGCCGTTAGCTGAGGCTAATGGCTAATTTGTGTTTATGGCTGTGTTCCGGAACAAGAGCAAAGAACTTGGCAGGTGCGAATCTTGATCAACTAGCTAGTAGAATGAAGTTGATTACAATAAACAGCGGCATAAACCCTTGGTAACCATTCGTTGTGGGAAGGTGACTTTCCCCAATATTGAAGCAGTCATATTTGATAAAGACGGTACCTTAGAGGATTCACAAGTTTATTTAAGAGAACTAGCCTATAAGCGATCGCGTTTAATCGATGCCCAAATTCCTGGTATTGGAGAACCCCTCCTGATGGCCTTTGGTGTCCAAGATGACACCCTTGACCCTACCGGGTTAATGGCAGTGGGTAGTCGTCGGGAAAATGAAATTGCTGCTGCGGCTTATATTGCTGAGACTGGTCGGGGTTGGCTAGAGTCATTGGAAATCGCTGGGAGTGCCTTTGTTGAAGCCGAGAAGTACTTGCAAAATGCGGCTGGAACTTCCCCAATGTTTGCCGGTAGCCTCGAAGTCCTTAAATTCCTCTCGGAAGCTGGTTTAAAGCTGGGTATTCTATCGGCAGACTCTACGGCTGGCGTACAAGCCTTTGTCCATCGACACCAGCTAGACCCCTATATCCAATTACAGCAGGGTGTGGATTCTGAAATCAGTAAGCCTGATCCCAGGTTGTTCCTACAAGGGTGCCAATCTTTAGAGGTAAAACCTGCTTCCGCCCTAATGGTAGGAGATTCAGCCGGTGATATTGAGATGGCAAAGCGTGCTGGTGCAGCGGGTTGCATTGGTATTTGCTGGGGCAAGCCAGAAGCTTCCCATTTAGAGGGAGCTGATCTAGCGATCGCGAGCCTGGATGAGATTGAAATTATTTAAAGTCAACTATATTGAATCGGCAAGGGGTGAGAGAAGTGTTATTTTCAATTTTCAAGTTTCAATAAGCACAACTCCCGCAGCCTTGGTGCGATCGCACCAATTGGTAAAACCTGTTTGACCTTGACCCCAGACAGAATTTTAATCTTATTGATCAACTCCTGCTGGAGCAACTGATTATCCGTTGTCATTCCTGCCGACGGCTTAGGAAAAATATCCACTGCTCCTGCATCTAAAAGCTGAAAAATCTGATCAGTATCCTCTTGCTGCACCGAAACACTAATCACCAGAATCGGTCTAGGATAGAGCGCCATAACTTCAGATGTCAACTCCAGACCATTCATCTGGGGCATATGGAGGTCTGTACAAATGACATCTGGTTGAACTTTGGGAATTAAGTTCAAAGCTTCTAAACCAGTTCCAGCTTCTCCCACCACTTCAATTTGCTCTGATGAATTCAGAATCCTTTTCAGTACTACTAGAGCAATCGGTGAATCTTCAACTAATAAAACTCGAATAGTCATTGATTATTTAATAATTTTAAATTTTTCATTTTTAATTACCAATTTAACCTTAAAGCTTCACAATTTAAACTTAAATATTAACCTTGTATATTAACTATCACACAAGTATTTGCAACGTTTCGATGAGAAAATCTTGATTAAATTTTCCTTTTGTTATATAGGCATTAGCCCCCGCTTCCATCCCTTTTTTATTATGTTCATCGGAAGCCAAAGATGTTACCAAAATTATTGGTAATTCGTTATACTATTGATGCTGACGAATTATGGCAGTTAGGGAAAATCAGTCTAGATTTGGCATTTCCACATCAGATATTACGGCATCAAAGTAACGGCTGTTTAGTTTGTTATAGCCATCTAATCCATCTACAGCTGTCACTACTTCATACCCAGCCCTTTCTAGTATCCGTTTTTCTTGGGTGCGAACGGTAATCGAGTCATCTACTAGGAGAATTACTGGCGTCCTTTTAACGATTTGCCTTAGTTTGGTTGAGACTGTGGATGTGTTTGACTGATAGGATTGTAATGATGTGAGCAAATCTGGAGGGTTAAGAATCATACAAACTTCCCCTGTACCGATAATAGTTGCTCCACTGACATTACGCACCCGCTTTAATAACTTACTTTGAGGTTTGATCCTGGGGGGGGCGACATGAGAGCTAAAAAGTAGACTGTATAAGCGACCTAGCTCTCATACCTCGTAAATAATTATTGAGCTTATGACGACTTAAGCGCATCAAATCATCAACTAATTACCAACATTTATCCATAAAATTAATCCAATTTTGAGCATATAGTCCAATATAAAAACTGGACGGTGCGCGCCTCCTAGGCCGGGTTCCCCGGCCTTGGGTCGCACCGCTATGTCTTTTAGTTGAACGCCCATATTGTTTGACTCTAGCCACATATTTATGAACTCCTTGTCTTGATGCAGTCGCTCATGGTTTGAAGTTACCGTAAGACAGGCTCGCCTTAATCAATGGAGGCGCGCTTTCCTATGGCGAATTAAATTACGGGGTCGCGCCTCAAGTTTTAACCCTTTTCTGCATAGCCTAACAACCATAAAGGCGAGCCTGTCTAAGGTTTCGTCTCCGGGGGGAACCCCCAAGACCGCGCTGCATCGCTTTTATTAATTATTTATCCTTGTATTGTGGAAATCAGATAAGCGAAAGATATTATAACAACTAAAGAAATAAAGCGTTTTCCAACCACATTGCTGCCTGACATATTATATCCACCGCTCTTATAATCTCGGAACATTTGTTCAATATTAAAACGTTGTCTTGGTGCAGTCGCTCATGGTTTGTTTGCGACTGCACCAAGACATGACTCTGCGATTTTTTCAAGTTTAACATTTTTGGTGTCTTGTCTAATAATTACTACAAGGTTAAGGAATAATAATTGAGATTCGGAAAGGAGATTTTTTAGATGTTTTTGATATAATTATGGTAGCATTTTCAATCTTATTGGTCGTCTTGACAATTTCTGACCTATCTTTTTTTACCATAATTCGCTCAATTTAATATCTATCAAGGGTTACAGGCCGCTTGTCGCCCCCCCCAGGAATCTTTGACTAAATTAACCGTTTTAAACGTGACCATTTTTTGGATACGATTATCGATGTGATAGGAATTGTTAATGAGCCCAAAATAGTCACGCTTTATGTCTGGATTAATACTTCTAAATGACCAAGAACTGTAAATTCCTTTTCTTGCGGTTTCTAAGGCATAGTTATTAATGTCTATCCCAAAAATTTTAACCTTCCATTTTTATAATTCAGGAAGTATTTTATGGAATAAAATAGCAATAGAATAGGGTTATTATCCAGTTGAACATCCTGCAATACAAATCTGAATTATTTTGTGGTTATTTTGTCGTTTAATTATATCTGGAATAATGTGATTTTGTCAGGTTTTAAAATGACATTTATAGCAGTCGCCAGGGTAATTATGACATGACAAAAGTCTCAAACTACAGTATGGCAAGAGTTTAACTTCTGACTTCTGACTTCTGACTTCTGCTATATCTCGCCAAAAGTAACTTTAATTATTAGTCATCATGGCAACTAATTTTTGCCATTATATATTACTTTATATAGTCTTATATAAGAGTTTAGAGTAACTTTATGGTGAACCAAATTTGATAAATTTCATTCTCACAAGGATGGTTTAAATTAAATTGTCTTGGTCTGCTTCTTTAATAACTAATCCTGTCTGCTGGGCAATTAATCGAAGAAAAGCTTGTTTTAGCTCAACACTTAAAGATTCTGTGTTTGACACGTTAATCCCGATTGACTGACAAATCCAATGTGGTTACAGTTATATAGTTCCCAGTCAATCTGCCCAAGTAACACTAATTTAAAAACCTATTGGTACCTATTAATTTAATTCCTTATGTTCGGTTGTTCGCCTTTGGGGGTTGTAGGTTATTCGGCTGAAGGTTAGCAAGTTAGCAGGTTGAAGGTTGAACGCGACGCGCGTGCCTATTGGCCAAGGTTAGCAGGTTGAAGGTTGAACGCGACGCGCGTGCCTATTGGCCAAGGTTAGCAGGTTGAAGGTTGAACGCGACGCGCGTGCCTATTGGCCAAGGTTAGCAGGTTGAAGGTTGTTAGCTTGAAGGTTGAACGCGACGCGCGTGCCTATTGGCCAAGGTTGAAGGTTCAGAAGATAATTTTTAACCAGCTAACCAGCTAACCAGCTAACCTTCAACCAAATAACCAGCTAACCTTCAACCAAATAACCAGCTAACCTTCAACCAAATAACCTTCAACCTTCAACCTTCAACCTGTAACCTGCAACCAGCTAACCAGCTAACCTTCAACCTGCAACCTGCTAACCTTCAACCTGCTAACCTTCAACCTGATCGAGTGATTAGTTCAATCCTGGTAAGTCCAAATTTGCCACGACTTTTGTAATGGCATCCCGACTGGCTTCGGCACCAAACCCCCAAGCCAGGAGGACGCCATAGTCACCCCAGAGGTTAGCGCCAAAGGTGGATTTATAGGTGTATAGCTCAATGAAGCCACTACCAGCAAGCAGGACAATTGCGATCGCATAACTGATCGCAGAGAAAATCCAGAGGCGAAACTCTGCTAGTCTTGGCTCTTGGATAACTATCCGTGGTGTATCGATCCCTGGTGCTTTCTGCAATAATTCAGGTTGGGTGATGAGGAAGCCTAACTTAGTAGAGTTAGCTGGTATTTGTTTGGCTAGTAGAGTGATCGCTTTTTCGATTTGACCATTCAACTCCTGACCAGCTTTTTTATCCGTAGGTTCGAGATTATTCAACTTATTGCGCAAATTCTTTTGCTGACGTTGCCAACTCTGTAACTCTTGTGTTGATATGGTAGTTTCTACCAGCAGGTTGTCCAAGTCCCTGAGTTTAGCATCCAGTTGCAGGTATTTATTAATCTGTTTTGCCAAGTCATCTAACTGCTGATACAAGTCTTGAGGATTTTGGTCAGGTGCCTCTCGGATTGCCAGTTGCAAATTACGGCGTACTGACTGTAGATAAGGGGGGTCAATATCCGGAGTGGCGGGTATTTTTTCTTCCAGGGTCTGACCATAGTTCAGGAGTGCTAGCCAGTCCTCACGACCTTTGCGCCATTTCAGCCACACTGACTCAGCTTGGGTAATTGCCTGATTACCATCGTTCCAACGTTCCCCCTGCAAAGCCATCTCGACATCTAGCAGATGGCCTTCAATTCGGGTCTTGAAGGGATTTGGTATTGAGTTGAATTGATCGGTGAGTGATGTTTCAGCTAACTGGGGGTCACTGCGCAGTTGGATACGCAATTGACCAACCCGCACCAGAATTTTGTCCCGTAGTTTCCCTCGGCTACGGTAGCTGGACACAGCTATGCTCAATATCACCCCAATGGATATGATTCCCAGAGGTATGGGAAAGGGGTCTTTAATTCGGACTGTTAATGGTACGCTTAGTTCAGTTTCTGAGAACTTAATCAGTAATTCACCACTAAATTCTCCACTTTTGGGGGCATCGTCTAATTGAAACTGGATCGGGATAGATAGTAGACTATTGGCCTCAATCTCCTCGTCTGGTAAAGTAGGCTGAATCAATTTGGCGGGGAAAATTTCTTGGCCATCCTGAGTATTGAGGTCTAGGGAGATGATTTGTAAATCGTTGACGGTGTTAGTCGTGCGCAAGAGTAAGCTGCGGCTTGTGCTAGAACCCCTGGTACCTGCTACAGTCATACTTTTAGGGGTGATGGTGAGATCAGGTTGGGCAAGGGCTGGTGGAGCCGATAGAAATATTAAAATTGGGAGTATTAAAGCAATTAGAGCGCGTTGAGCGCATTTTAGCTGTTTAATCATACCTGTCTTAGTCAAGTGTGACCTCCGATTTTTGATCTGGTACTAAAGCTTAATTTGACATCTCCGCGCTTTAAAAAACGGGGATTCTACAAGGTTGTTACGTGGCGGGTTGAAACCGTGCCACTTCACTTCTTGTGCGATATGATTTACTCAGTGAGGTGAACAGATCATATCGGTTTGGGAGTGCCAAAGCTCCCCTACCCACCTTGGTCAGGTTTAGACCTAACTGTGTGGCTACTTTTCGGGCTATGTTTGCAGCGCCGTTACAGTCTGCATTGATCAGCCATCCTTCAGAAGTTTTATACAGTCCACGCTTAACCCGTTTGCCCGACGGTATCCATCCTTTGGGTTTTTCACCATGTTTTGGGAGGCTGTCGTCGTCAAGGTAAGACGCTTTACTCGTGTACGCTTCCTCGGTAATTGTTAATTTAATCCCGTACTCATAACAAAGTTGTTTTAACCGTTCGATCAATCTTCCGGTGGGGATAACTGCGAAGTTCTGATTACCACGCTTGCCCATATTGGAACGATTCTTCTGCCCTTCGTTCCAACCAATTACCAGATTCCCAATGCAATCATTCAAACAGCGATTAATAATCAACCTAGCTGCTTTATTGATCGCATCTCTGATTTGGTTGTTGCGTTTCCGTTGTACCCGGTCAAGGTTAGAATTCCAGTAAAACTCTGGCTTGCCCTGTTTGTACTTGGCTACCAGACGACAATAACCTTGGTTCATTGACTTAAGCTTACGACCATCAATAATCAAGCTTTTCCCACAGGTTGAAACTCCAGTCAACCAGTTGGTTCCACCGTGATCAAAGCTCCAGGCTTGAGTGTAGTCAAGGTTTGGGTTGCTAGCAATCGCTTCTTTCCCGTTGTCGATCACCCAATCAATCCATAGCTCTCCTAAATACGGGCGAACAGTAACTTCTTTCACCCAGTCCGGATCTATAAAATCTGGTGGTTCTAATGCGATTTCAGTTATTAAATGAGGCTTAGTTTCTTTGCTTATTGACGGATCAAACAAGCCTTTTTTGTAGTTGAGTGCTTGTCGGGGAAAAGTTACAGCAGCCAATCCCCCTTTCTTTCTGTACCTAAGCAGTCTTGGTCTGTCAACTTGGCCCTTGTAATAAAGACCTACTAATTGGTTGTAACTGGCAATGGACTCACCTACTGTCTTTAGGGTCTGTTGAGCCGACTGGGCAGCCATTGCTTTGTAATTGGGAGTTAACTTTAAAGTTTTATCTAGTTCTGGGTACTTTGTACTGCACTTATAGGTCTTCCAGCCATACCTAAGCTCATCATCCTTCCAGTAAGTAGTGAATGATTCTTCTTGCTGTTCAAGCCAACTGTAGTGTTTTTGTTTGGTGTAATAAATTGCACAATTAATCAAGCTATTTGCTTGCTCACACTGAAAGACCCAAAAAGCTTTATCTTCATCAGTAAATGACGCTTTAACTGGAATTGTTCTATACAACTTTCTATCTCCTCCTATCCTTTATTATAGACACGGCGGGTTAAAACCCGTCGTGTCCGTTTCATCCCGGAGACGAAACCTTAGAAGAGTGGAGCCTTATTTCATGAGTTTTAACCCTTTTTTGCATAGTCTGTCGCCTATAAAGGCTCCACTCTTCTTACGGTAACTTCTGACCCTCCTTAAAAGAGAGGGGTTCTCACGTTCCCGGATATTTGGATAGACCCAGCATTGAGAGGAAAATTGGTCATGGTAGGTGACAACAGGCAATAGGCAACAGGCAATAGGCATGCTAGCAATAGCCAATAGGGGATAGGGGATTTGACCCATGATTAATCATTAATTATTAATCCATTATATAGCGTTTATCTTCCGGTTCAGGTAGATTCAATACCTTGAAAGCCCCGTGGAAAAAGCCTTTGGCAGCACTACATCCCGACTCCCGACTCCCGACTCCCGACTCCCGACTCCCGACTCCCGACTCCCGACTCCCGACTCCCGACTCCGATTAACCCAAGACGAAAGTCCCTAAACCCATTGATAACTGCTATAATTGTAAGGTTGTGTTCTGCGATATGGGAATTGATTGAGCGCTACACCCTACCCGAGATGGGGGAATTGTGGACGGATACCTACAAGCTCAAAACCTGGCTTCAGGTGGAAATAGCTGTTTGTGAAGCACAAGCGGAACTGGGTAAGATTCCCGGTGAAGCAGTAGAGGAAATTAAGGCAAAGGCGGATTTTGACCTCAAGCGGGTGCAAGAGATTGAGCAAGAAGTCCGCCATGACATGATTGCCTTTCTGACTAATGTGAATGAGTATGTAGGGGATGTGGGACGCTACATACACTTAGGCTTGACTAGTTCCGATGTTTTAGACACTGCCTTGGCACTGCAACTGGTTGCTAGTCTAAATATTATCCTCGAACAGATCGAGAAGCTTGCTCAAGCGATTCGCTACCAGGCACAACAACATCGCTACACGGTGATGATTGGTCGTTCTCACGGAATTCATGCTGAACCAATTACCTTTGGTTTTAAGCTGGCCGGTTGGTTAGCAGAAGTTTGCCGCCATCGCGATCGCTTAGTGGCTCTGCGTCAAAACATATCTGTGGGCAAGATTTCTGGTGCTGTGGGAACCTATGCCAATATTGACCCTCAAGTGGAAGCGATCGCATGTCGAAACCTGTCACTGCAACCTGATACTGCCTCCACCCAAATTATTTCCCGCGATCGCCATGGTGAGTTTGTCCAACAGTTAGCTCTGTTAGGGGCAACCATTGAACGGTTTGCTGTGGAAATTCGCAATCTCCAAAAAACTGATGTCTTAGAAGTAGAGGAATTCTTTTCTAAAGGACAGAAAGGTTCTTCTGCTATGCCACACAAACGTAATCCAATTCGTTCTGAACGGCTAAGCGGGATGGCACGAATTCTGCGGAGTCATGCGGTGGCTGCTTTAGAAAATGTTGCCCTATGGCATGAGCGGGATATTTCTCATTCTTCTGTAGAACGAGTCATTCTGCCAGATGTGTGTATTTTAACTCACTTCATGTTAGTGGAAATCACAGATTTAGTGAAACACTTGTTGGTTTATCCAGAAAACATGAAGCGGAATATGAATGTTTATGGGGGTGTGGTCTTTAGCCAAAAGGTGTTGTTAGCGTTAGTAGAAAAGGGGATGAATCGGGAAGATGCCTACAGTATTGTTCAGTCTTGTGCCCATCAAGCCTGGAATCAACCTGAGGGAGACTTCTACAATTTGATTACTAAGGATCCTGAGGTTACTAGTAAGCTAACTCCTTCAGAAATAGAGGAATGTTTTAATCCCCAGCATCATTTTCAACATTTGGACGAGGTTTATCAACGGTTGGGAATCTAGGCCACTGATTGTAAGCATATGCGCTACGCGCACGCTACTTGAGGTGCCGTCAGCTGTCAGCCGTCAGCTTAAAATAAACCTCGTTTCCCGTAGGGTGACCCAAAGGTCAAGGCCAAGGCTGATAGCTAAATGCTTACTACTTATTTTAGCAGTTCTTGGGTATTTAGAACTGCTAAAATAAGTAGTAAGTATACCTAAATCATTGTAAGTATTCAGCTATCAGCTATCAGCTAAAGGCTGACCGCTGACGGCTATCAGCTAAAGGCTGACCGCTGACGGCTGACCGCTGACGGCTGACCGCTGTTCGCGTAGCGTGCGCGTAGCGCATATGCTTACAAATCATTTCCCAAGATGAGGTTGTCATGACCCAGAGCTTAGAGCGCACAGGTCTAACTATTTCGTTACCGGATCATACTCAACTACCAGAATCCAATGGCGAATTTGTGAAGAACTTCCATGAGCATCCCCAAAGCATTATTTTAACTGATTCTATTGAACCGGTTCTCCAGAAAATTCATCCGGACAGACAATACGCTATTGGTCAAGACTCAGGTATCTATTGGCGGATCACAGAACCTTTAGAAAGAGGAGCAGAAGCTCCGGATTGGTTTTATGTACCGGGAGTACCTCCTCTGTTAGATGGTAAAATTCGTCGTTCCTATGTACTTTGGCAAGAACACCTAGCACCTCTGATTGCTCTGGAATTTGCTAGTGGCAATGGAGACGAGGAAAGGGATTCTACTCCTTTATCTGCTACTGGGGAAGAAAAAACTAAACCAGGTAAATTCTGGGTTTATGAACAAATTATTCGCATTCCCTACTACGGAATCTATATATTTGATACTGGGGAGTTAGAAGTCTATCATCTAGTTAATGGTAAATATCACCAGATGAAGACTAATCAAAGGGGACATTATCCTATTGAACAGTTAGGGGTAGAATTAGGTGTATGGGAAGGCTCATATCAGAATCTTAATCAGAATCACTTGTGGCTAAGGTGGTGGGATAGCGAAGGTAATCTACTGCTGATGGGCAGTGAACGAGCTGAGCAAGAAAAACAACGAGCTGAGCAAGAAAAACAACGGGCTGAGCAAGCTGAACGTTCACAACGAGAGGCTATTCCTAAGCTATTGGCAATGGGACTAACTGTGGAGCAAGTGAGTTCAGCGTTAGGTTTATCTATTGAGGAAGTAGAGAATGAAGAATGAAGAATTTAGAATTTAGAATTTAGAATTTAGAATTTAGAATTTAGAATTTAGAATTTGGAATTTAGAATTTGGAATTTAGAATTTAGTTGGGACAGTCCGTCCCGTAAGGCACCACCGGGTCAAACAGCAAATATGAGATGCACCCGATTGCTGTAGCAATAGTAGAGTGGGTAAAGCTTTTCCTTACCCACTCTATCAGCTCTCCATGGCACGGCTTTTGAGTGCGACACCTAACGGGATTTTACTTATCCGTTAACTGGTTTAACCAATTGGTCAAATCCACTTCAGTTTCAAAATCTAACAACGCTTCTCCTAAATCCTCCAACTGCTCAAAGGATAACTGCTCAATTTGATTTTGTAATTGGGGATTTATCTTACCTAAGCGACGGTTAATTTGACGGATAATCAAATTAAGCTCATTTCTTGATGCAGTCGCTCATGGGGGAAACCCCCAAGACCGCGCTGCATCGCTGCGCTTTCCTTGTTCTAATCCCTGTTCTAATCCTTGTTCTAATCCTTGTTTTAATCCTTGTTTTAATCCTTGTTCTAATCCTTGTTCTAATCCTTGGCGAATAATTCGTTGATAAACTACTGACTCCTGCATCATATCCTCCCGAAAATAAGCTTGAATTAAATGAAGAATTTAGAATTTAGAATTTAGAATTTAGAATTTAAAATTTATAGAACCGAAGTATAGTTTAGAACAGATAATTTTGGTTGAAAGGGAGCAGGGAGTAGAGAGCAGGGAGCAGAAATATCTCTTAAGCTTTACTGCGACTGCTATACCTTCTATCTTCTAAATTCTATCTTGTTAATTCTAAATTCTATCTTGTTAATTCTAAATTCTACCTTGTTCATTCTAAATTCTTAATTCTACATTCTAAATTCTTCATTAGTCATTCACTTAGGAAAAGCAAGACCAAGCCAGTATATAGTATTTCTAACTAATTAATGAATAATATTGCTGATTTACCATAACATTAAAAACTATTCGGATATCGTTTATTCTGTTCCCTGTTCCCTTTTTATATCGCGCAAACTTTCTAGATTCTTACGGATGCTTACAGTGTTAGGATGATTTGACCCTAACTTCTGTTCTGCAATCTCCAAAGCCTGGACAAATAGGGCTTCGGCCTGATCATAGCGCCCCATTGAGTCGTAGAGTAATGCCAGGTTGTTGAGACTAGTGGCTACATCGGGATGGTCGTCACCCAGCAGCTTATATAGCTCCAAAGCCTGTTGATAGAGCTGTTCTGCCTCACCATAGCTCCCCATTGACCAGTAGAGTAATGCCAGGTTGTTGAGACTGGTGGCTACATGGGGATGTTCGTGACCCAGCAGCTGCTTATACAGCTCCAAAGCCTGTTGAATGAGGGGTTCGGCTTGCTCATAGCGCCCCATTGATTTGTAAAGTAATGCCAGGTTGTTGAGACTGGTGGCCACATCGGGATGGTGGTGACCCAGCAGCTGCTTATACAGCTCCAAAGCCTGTTGTAAGAGGGGTTCGGCCTGGTCATAGCGCCCCATTGAGTCGTAGAGTGCAGCCAGGTTGTTGAGACTGGTGGCCACATGGGGATGGTCTTGACCGAGCCCTTGCTTTGTTATCTCCAAAGCCTGTTGAATGAGGGGTTCGGCCTGGTCATAGCGCCCCATTGACTTATAGAGTAAACCCAGGTTGTTGAGACTGATGGCCACCAAAGGATGGTGGTGACCCAGCAGCTGCTTAAAGAGCTCCAAAGCCTGTTGAATGAGGGGTTCGGCTTGATCATAGCGCCCCATTGACCAGTAGAGTAATGCCAGGTTGTTGAGACTGCGGGCCACATCGGGATGGTCTTGACCCAGCAGCTGCTTATACAGCTCCAAAACCTTTTGATATAGGGGTTCGGCAAGATCATAGCGCCCCATTGAGTAGTAGAGTAATGCCAGGTTGTTGAGACTGGTGGCCACATCGGGATAGTGGTGACCCAGCAGCTGCTTATACAGCTCCAAAGCCTGTTTATATAGGGGTTCGGCAAGATCATAGCGCCCCATTGACCAGTAGAGTAATGCCAGGTTATTGAGACTGCTAGCCACATCGGGATGGTTCTCACCCAAGCGGGTTCTAGTTATCTCTAAACATTGCTTCCACCACAGTTCAGCCTGGTCATAGGTACCTTGACCGTAATAGAATTTTCCTAACCCAGTCAAAGGCCAGATTAAATCTTCATCCCTGAGGCAGTCAGTTAGGACTGTGGCAGTTTCAACTAAATGAGGGATGGCCGGGTTAACTGCTGCAATGATTTCCAGAGTTGCTGTAAAAGGAATTTCTTTTGCTACAGCCACCATTGTCTTACAAAAGCTTTGCTTGTAGCCATCGGCCTCTGGTAATTGAGCCAGCTTGCTCTGGAAAAATTCTCGAATTAGTTGATGCAGCCGATAAGTTTGCTGTTCGGTCAGTTGCAATAGATTACGATTAACTAGGAAACTATCCCGTAATTCTTCCAACTCTTCTTGTTCTTCTTCCCATTCCTCCTCATCTTCAGTTTCGATAACACAAGACTCTACTAGGGACCAATCAAAAGGAGCAGGAGCAAACAAACTCAAACGACATCCCAACTGTTGGGCTTCTGGAGACTCTTCCAAATCTTCCCAGGATAACTCAAAGGCTGCTGCTACTCCCAACTGGGCTGTGATCTCCCCTTGTTCTGTTTGATAAAGTAATGCCTTAGCTGCTAATTTCTTTTTCTCTAAACGTTTCTGAACTTTAGCAATGGTTAAATTCGGATGTATATCTAAATATCGTCCGACTAACTCCAAACCTAAAGGCAAATAACCCAACCATTCACATAAGGCTTCTGCTTCGTTTGGTTCTTTCTCAATGCGCTCTTTTCCAACAAGCGATTGGCCGTAGGCCACGCTACGCGAACGCAATAATTCCAATGCTGCCTCTGGGGATAGCACATCCAAATCAATTCGTCGGTAAGAAGCCCCTGGACGCTGACGGCTGGTGACCAGTACTTTGAAGCGGGATTGGGCTGGAGGTAAGTAGGGCTGAATTCTCTGTTTGTAGTCGTTGCTGAAAGAAGGCACATCATCCAGCACGATCAATGCTGTTCCTTCTGGCCAATGCCCCCAGCAGTATTCTACTTGTTGGTTGAACTCTAGTTCTTCTGGAATGGTTAATCCTAATTTAGTACGGGCAAAATTGACAACTTGAGTCCCGAGATCCAAGCCTCGCACTGGGAACCAGCACAACCCACCAGGGTAGTTGTGCTGATTTTTCAGAGCATATTGTAGAGCTAACTCGGTTTTGCCCACACCGCCCATTCCGGCAATGGCACAAATTGCTAATTGATTGGTCTGTTGAAATTCCTGATGGAGCTGCTCAAGTTGAGCATCCCTACCGACAAAGTGGGGAGTGCCACGATTGATAATGTTACTGGGGGGATTTAATTTTGTCCGTTCCCGGTCGGACGAGTTCAGCTAATGCTCATGAATAGGAATCTCGCCAACATAAACTGTTCCGTTGCTGTCATCTTTTAGCCGTACAGTAGTTTTGAGGCATTCCTCAATAAATTTCTTGACACCACGATAGACCAAACTGTTTTGAGACTCTGGTTTAGATAGGTCAATGTGGTTCTTTGGTATGGCAACCGGCTTAACTTTTTCAATGCCTGGGTTAGCACTATCTTCGTCTACCACCAAAATCCCTTTGAAAGGCTGGGTTTCGTAATAGACCTTTGTAGCAATTCCTAAACTCCGAACGTTTTCTCGATACCACTCATTTAATTTCCGTAACTGAGGGTGATGAGCTTTTAGTTCTTTGACACTTACTGTGGTTTGTGCAAAAGCGCCAATATTATCAATTAATTTAGCTAGATGAGCACCAGTGTGGGGAGTAGCTAGAAATACAATCCCTTTAGTCTGTTTAAGAATACCTTGGTTTTCAAAAGTTTGAGCACTGTTAAGCATCTCTTTAACTACAAGCCCGCCCATACTGTGAGTAATAAATACTAGTGGACGCTTGCCGAGATCGCAGCTGTCTAACCAATCTAATAAATTACTGGCTTGATCGAAGAGCGGCATACTGCTGTTGCTTTTCCAGTTTGTCGCTTCAGCGTTATACCCAAAAGACCAGATGTTAAGACCTAGCTGATCGTTTTCTAACCAAACTGGCCAGAAGTCATCATCATCCCGTTTTTCCTTAGGATGCCACGTGCTTCTAGCATCCCCTCCCAGCCCGTGAACAAACACGATATCCGCACTGGGCAATGAGTCCTGGTGGCTTGAGATTTTCATCAAGCCCGTCAATTTACTCAAGGATTAGCCTCCAGTTAACTATATAGCATTAACCAGTAGATGCATGAAACCCAATCTCGATTTAGTTTAACACAGGGAAATATAGGGAGTAGGGAGTAGGGAGTAGGGAATAGGGAGCAGGGAACAGGGAACAAAAGTTATAACAATTCATTTTATATACCTATCACATTTTCTATTATATATTTCATTTTTTTTTCTTACTGTTGCCGATGATATCAGTAAATTAACTTCCAATAAAAATGCGATTGATCTGCATGTCACGCTAAGCGAAGGCATTCCCGATTCCCGATTCCCGATTCCCGATTCCCGATTCCCGATTCCCGATTCCCGATTCCCGATTATGATTGGGTATTGGTGGGCATTGCCCATTTCATTAATCGCCGTTCAATCATGATATTTATCGGCAATGCCCACCCTACGATTCTTTTGCTGTTTGACCTGGTGGTGCGTTACGGGGCGGACTATACCAAGGCTGGCGCTTGAGCAAACAATTAGGGCAAGTCCGCCCCTAACGCACCCTACGCAACTGTTCCCGATTCCCAATTCCCAATTCCCAATTCTAAATTCTAAATTCTAAATTCTATTTCTTTTCCGTACATTTTCTTTCAATACCCCTTCAGAAAAAAAATTCTAAAATTCCTTGACAATTTTAACTATAATCGTTATGATTATATTTGTAAACTTCAAACACGAGTTTAATTATGACTGAAGACTTTGTACCAAACGAAAACAACAATCCTGAAGAGACTACTCCCGGTAATACTCCTCAGGAACCTTCTCCAAAAAAATACCCAGTTAAGCACATTTTGAAAGGGTCACGTAAGGCAATACTCAATACCATGTATGCCCTTTATGCACTGCGTTACGCGGAAATCTCGGAGTGGAGCCCCCTTCAGCCCACTGGGATCCCAGGGGAATTCATTACGATAATGACGAAGTACTTAATTATCGGTTAAACTAACTTATGGGGGGTTTTACCCCCTTGGCAAAAAAATCGGGTCTGAAGTCAGTAGTCAGCGGTCAGCGGTCAGCGGTCAGCAGTCAGCGGTCAGCAGTCAGCGGTCAGCAGACATAACTCAGATTAAACAAATAGTTACCTGTTTTATTCAAAAGCTGTTGGCGTAGCGCATAAGCTGATAACTGATAGCTGATAACTGAAAGCTGATAACTGATAGCTGTTCCCGTAGCGTGCGCGTAGCGCATATGCTTACGGTCTAATCATATCGGATTATGTTGTCTGGTTTGGTTTACAAAGTTGAGTCATAAAGATAAATTCTAGCCGTGGAAAGTATTTCTGCGGCTATTTTTTTGGGGGTTGAAAGTTGTTCGGTTGAAGGTTGTTCGGTTGAAGGTTGAAGGTTGTTCGGTTGAAGGTTGAAGGTTGAAGGTTGTTCGGTTGAAGGTTGTTCGGTTTAAGGTTGAAGGTTGTTCGGTTGAAAGTTGCGTAGGGTGCGTGATAAGACGGGCTCACCCTCATTTTCTGCCTCGTCCTCAGCATTGCTACAGCCGGTCGGTGTAACGCACCACCGGGTCAAACAAGAATCAAACCGGTTAGTATGATTAGTGAAATTGTTAAATGCGTTCGCATAGGGTCGGCGAAGCCGAATCCCATTGAGTATCAGTTAACAACAATTGTTCGATTGTAATTAATTCTTGGTGGGCAGTGCATACCTACGCAAAATCCAAGCCAGATCAATCGGTCTGTTGCACTGCCCACCCTACATCTACTCTTGCCTATTGCTAGCATGCCTATTGCCTATTCAAAAGGGTGACAAACATCATTAACCTCCGAGTTAGTGTTCAAATAATCTTGTATCCAATTGCAACCATAGATTAGTAACTGATCTAAATCGAGGACTTGATCTAAATCCCATATAATAACAGTGTTGTCTCCACTAGCGGAGGCGAGCATCTCACCATTTGGGCTGAAAACTACGGCTAAGACGCCATCGCTATGTCCTTTCAGGGTAGTTAAAAGGGTTCCATCCTGCTTCCAGAGTTTGACGGTTTTGTCATAACTAGCGCTAGCAATTCTGTTACCGTCAGGGCTAAACACTACTGCTAATACCCCTGCTTGATGACCGTTGAGGGTAGTAATCAAGGTACCATCGCGCTTCCAGAGTTTAATGGTTTTGTCCCAACTCGCTGACGCAATGGTTTCACCGTCGGGACTGATGGCAACGCTGTAAACCCGGTCATGGTGTCCTTTCAGGGTAGTAATCAAGGTTCCGTCTGGCTTCCAAAGCTTGACAGTTTTATCCCAACTGGCGGAAGCAATTAGAGTCCCGTCTTTCTTGATGCAGTCGCTCATGGGGGAAACCCCCAAGACCGCGCTGCATCGCTTGCTGAAGGCTACTCCATCAATGCGATCGCTATGGCCCTTGAGGGTATTAATTAAGGTACCGTCCTGTTTCCAGAGCTTAATGGTGTTATCGGCACTAGCAGAGGCAATCATCTCACCGTCGGAGCTGAAGACTACTGCTAAAACGGCGCTGGTATGATTTGTTAAAGTTTTTAGCAAGCTACCGTTTCTGTGCCAGAGCTTGATGGTGTTATCGGCACTAGCGGAGGCAATCATCTCACCATCTGGGCTAATCGCTATTCCGGAAACTCTAGCACTATGGCCAGTTAGGGTTGTTTGTAGGCTACCGTCTTTATTCCACAGTTTGACTGTGTGATCCCAACTCGCCGATGCAATGGTTTTTCCGTCTGGGCTAATGGCCACTGCCCAAACTAAATCACTATGCCCCCTGAGCCTGGTGAGGATGATGCCATCGGGTTTCCAGAGCCTGACCGTTCCATCCCAACTCGCGGATGCAATAGTTTTTTCGTCTGGGCTAATGGCCACACCGTACACTAAATCTTGATGTCCTCTGAGGGTAGTGAGTAATGTGCCTTCCCAACTCCACTGGTTAACGGTTCCGTCCCAACTCGCGGACGCAATGGTTTTACCATCTGGGCTGATCGCAAGGTTGTAAACGCGATCGCTATGGCCCTGAAGGGTGTTTAGTAAAGTGCCATCAGTACCCCAAAGTCTAACGGTTTTATCCCCTGACGCTGACGCAATGGTTTGACCATCTGGGCTGATGGCAACGTTGTAAACGCGGTCATTATGCCCCTGAAACGTCCTTAGTAATTTCCCATTATAGCCCCAAAGTTTAACGGTTTTGTCCCCTGACGCTGACGCAATGGTTTGACCATCTGGGCTAATGGCCACTCCATAAACAGTAGCGCTATGGTCTTTAAGAGTAGTAATCAAGGTACCGTCAGCTTTCCAGAGCTTAACGGTTTTGTCTCCAGACCCTGAAGCAATCATCTGGCTGTCGGGGCTAATGGCAACACCATAAACGCCAGCTTGATGGCCGTTGAGGGTTTTATAGGGTCGGGGTTGAAACGTTCCCTGACTATCGCGTTTCCAGAGTTTGACGGTTTTGTCGTCACTAGCGGAAGCAATCAGATTGCCGTCTAGGCTAATGGCAATGTCGTAAACCCCAGCTTGATGACCGTTTAGGGTAGATATTAGTTTACCATCCAGTGTCCAGAGTTTGATGGTTTTATCATAACTAGCAGTAGCGATTAGATTAACAGCCTGGTTAATGGCAACTGCCCAAACCTGATTACTATGCTTTACTAAGCGGTTATATTCAACAGTGCCATAAACTGCCTGTCTTAACACCGATTCTACTTGAGTTTCCGTAGCCTGGTCTGCGTTACCAAAGCTTTTCAAGCGTTGCTTGGCTCTGATCGCTTCTACTAGGGCGTCCAATTGTTGATTGGAGGCAAAGAGGGCTGCTGAGGATTTTGCGATCGCATTCATTTCGCTAATAGCTGAGCGTCTATATCCCAGGTAAGTGGTCACCCCTAACCCCGTGGAAACCATCAATGCTGTGCCAACTGCCATTAGCAAGAACTTGAGTCGTCTGGCACTTTTTTTCTGTTCTGCTAATCTTGCTTCTGCTTCCTTAGCCCGTTCTGCTTCTAAATACCGTTGCTGTTCAACCCAGCTTAATTCTTGACAAGCAGCTAAGAATTCATCATCTACTACACTCAAGCGTTTGCCCACTTTCCAGTTTAAGGCTTCTGCTAAAGCTTGTCCTCGCAACAGCCGAGAATTATCTTCACGGTTGGAGGCTAACCAAGCGTTTAGGGCTTGATTATAAGGTCGCAGATTCCCTAATTTTTGCTCAACCCAATCCTGATTAAAAATAGACTGGTAGATGGGATTATACACCCTTAGCACTGGAGACGTTTTATTATCCTGACCGGGCTCCTTGACAACTAACCCACTTAGCCGTAATTCTATTTGTTCAGGAGTATCATCTGCAGCAATTTCTCCCTGTTGTAAGATTTCCTGATAAAGGGCTAATAACCGACTAGAGCCTTGTTCATTTCTGAGAATGCGTTCCCGTAGGGTTCGTAAATGCTCCGGTTGATCATTGGCTTCCCAGTTTTCAATAATTTCCTTACGCACAAGCTGCTCTAACCAAAATCCTTCCGTACCAGGGGGAATCGTCAGAGAGCCACTAATTGCCTTTTGATTCGATATCTGCACCAGATAGCACAGCTTTTGAGTCAGAAATGGTTGTCCTCCTGTCCAAGCCAATATCTCTTTGAGAATAGTTTGATGATTCTCTACTAATCCTACTAATCCTGATGCTAATGGTTGAGCTTCTTCTAGGGTAAAACCATGCAAATCAATAGCGTTACCAATATTAAAGGGAGTTCGTTTTCTCTGGGAAATTAAATCCGAAGGGGTGGCGACTCCAAATAAAGCAAAGGTGAGGCGATTGTAGTCTGGATTTTCTGCTCGCTGGTTATAGCAGGATCGAATCAGAGCAAAAAAATCATCGGTCGGGAAATTGAGGCTAATCACGCTATCGATTTCATCGATAAAAATAAAAATCTTTTCGCTTTTGAGGTTAACTAACAAAATCTCTTCGATCACCTGACTCAATCGCTGGATTTCCGATAAATCATCGTGCTCACGCCACCAAGTTTTTAAATTAACCTTCCGGTAAAGTTTGAAATTCCTTAATAACTCAACTACTAATCCCTTATACCACTGCTGGGGAGTAATAGTTTCGCTACCAATGCGCGTCATATCAATAGAAGCGCAGCTAAAACCAGCCTGTTGCAGTCGATGCTTGATCCGTAAGCGCAAGCTAGACTTACCCATCTGTCGGGAGTTGAACACATAACAAAACTCACCCCTAATTAAGGCATTATAAAGTTCAGCATCAGCTCGACGCTCTACATAACTAGGGGCATTTAATTTTAAACTACCACCGACTTGATATTCGTAGGTGTCCATGTGTAGCAGTTTTGAATTGGGTGAGCTATTTTTATTCTGGGTTTTAGGGAGTAGGGAGCTAAGCTATCAGCTATCAGCTATCAGCTTTCAGCTTTCAGCTATCAGCTTTCAGCTATCAGCTATCAGCTTTCAGCTTTCAGCTATTAGCTATTAGCTATCAGCTTTCAGCTATTAGCTATCAGCTTATGGGTTAGGTCACAGCGTCGAAGCCTGTGCCACCCTACTGTTCGCGCAGCTTGCGCGTAGCGCAATCGGTGCTTTTGAATAAAATAAGCTGACCGCTGACCGCTGACTGCTGACTGCTGACTGCTGACTGCTGAATGCTTACAAAATCTTGAACTATTAAATTCTCCCGTCAAGGTTTATCTTAAGCACCTCAAGTAGCGTGAGCTTTTAGCTGACGGCTGACAGCTGACGGCACCTCAAGTAGCACCTCAAGTAGCGCATATGCTTACTGGGAATCAAAATTTGGGATACGTAACAATAAAGTTATCCTCCGCTTGAGCATTGTAATTCAGTCCAGATTCAAAACAGGTTACCGGAAATCCCATGGGAATACGGAATCCCTGACATATTGAGTAGTGGGGTTTTTGTCGTTGTTGGTTCATTGTTTCCTTAGGGAGTAGGGAGTAGGGAATCGGAACCCACCCCTAACCCCTCCCAGGAGGGGAACGGGAATCGGGAATCGGGAGCGGTGCGACCCGTGGCGAATTTAATTCGCCTACGGAAAGCGCACCGAGGGAGTCGGGGGAAGAAAATTGACTGTACCTCATCTAGCAATTATCAGACTCATTCGGAGTTTTTTTAGGGTTATGTTATATCAGCAATACTTTTGATTATATACACAACATACTATAGCATTAAATTTAAATTATAGGTCATAAATTTGCAGTTTTATTGTTAATATAAATAACCATAATGAATGAATTAGTATACTTCTCAATATTGTTGAGATATAATCGAAAATTGGATGGCTGATAAAACGCTGATGAATTACTAATTATTGGGTAAATAATTTATAATTACTCCTGAGGCGATACTCCTGAAGTGATATTACTGACGCGATACTCCAAATTCTTAACTTATGGATAACGTTGGTTATATAGAACTAAGGTAAATCCGTTTAATCACATTATTTATAGTAATATTGTTTGTTGTCCTTTGTGTTTTATACAAAATTAATTAAAAATTCACTATATAGCGTTTATCATACTTATGAGGTACAATTTTTTCCCGATTCCCGATTCCCGATTCCCGATTCCCGATTCCCGATTCCCAATTCCCGATTCCCGATTCCCGATTCCCTGAAATGATTATTCAAACCCTACCTAAAAACGTAGTTCATCTAATTGCTGCTGGGGAAGTCATTGATTCAATAGCGGCAGTGGTGCGAGAACTGATCGAAAATTCCCTTGATGCTGGGGCAACTCGGATTACTGTTTCCCTGTGGACTGAGCAATGGCGGGTACGAGTGGCAGATAATGGCACAGGGATGGAGGTGAAGAATTTGCAAAAAGCGGCTTTTGCCCACAGTACTAGCAAAATCTGTAGTAGTGATGATCTGTGGAAGATTACTAGTTTGGGATTTCGTGGGGAAGCGTTGCATAGTTTGGCGGCTGTGGCAGAGTTAGAAGTTTTGAGCCGATGTCCAGGAAATAGTCAGGGGTGGCGAGTTATCTATAATTCCCAAGGTCAACTGCGTCAGATTGAATCTGCTGCGATCGCACCCGGTACGATTGTGATAGTGTCTAATTTATTTGGTAAATTGCCCGTGCGTCGCCAGGGTTTACCGCCGATGGCACAACAGTTGCGTGCTGTCCAAACCATTATTCATCAACATGCTCTGTGTCATCCTAGGGTTAGCTGGCAAGTGGAGCAAAATGGACGTCCATGGTTTAATCTTTGTCCTGGTCATACTGCCCAACAGATTCTGCCTCAAATTATCAAGCAGTTAAAGGAAAGTGATTTGCAGCCGTTAACGGTAGAAGTGCCCATACCGGATTCGGCAACAGAACAACAACAGGATAAAAGCACCAAGGGAAATGTCGGAAATGGTTTGATGGAGCTAGTGTTAGGATTACCCGATCGATGCCATCGCAGACGTCCAGACTGGGTAAAGGTAGCGACTAATGGACGAATTGTGCGATCGCATGAATTGGAACAAACCATGATCACAGGATTAGCTCGAACCTTGCCTCGCGATCGCTATCCCATTTGTTTCCTGCACCTGCGGATTTGTCCGAGTCAAATCGACTGGAATCGTCATCCAGCAAAGACCGAAATTTACTTACACTCCGTATCTTACTGGCAAGAGCAAGTTGCTGAAGCTATCGAGCACGCTTTGCGAATCACCCCAGCCAATCTCCCAGAAAGCATTCACTCCAACAGGGTAAAACAGTTACTCAAAACATCAGAAGCTAGAGGAGGTTACACCACTAGTCGTTCAATTGAACTGATACCAGACACTCAAGAAATTACTGACAAAACTGATAGCAAAATTGATAGCAAAATTGATAACAAAACTGATGATATTGGGCTAATCCAACTGCGAGCCATGGCTCAGCTTCATAATATGTATATTGTAGCCGAGCATCCTACTGGTATTTGGTTAATTGAACAGCACATTGCCCATGAACGGGTGTTGTATGAAGAATTATGCGATCGCTGGCAGTTAGTCCCCTTAGAACCTCCGATCATTCTCCAGCAGTTATCTCCTAAGCAGGTTGAACAACTACAGCGCATTGGTTTAGAAGTTGACCCCTTTGGAGAGGAGCTGTGGGCAGTACGGAATGCTCCAGAACTGTTGCGTCAACGAGATGATTGTGCCAAAGCCCTATTAGAGCTGAGTTTAGGAGGAGACTTACAAACCGCTCAAGTAGCAACTGCCTGCCGCAGTGCAATTCGCAATGGTATCCCCCTGAGCTTGTCACAAATGCAGCAGTTATTAGATCAGTGGAAAAAGACTAGAAACCCTCGCACTTGTCCCCACGGGCGTCCCATTTATTTATCCTTAAAAGAGTCTGCTCTTTCCCGTTTTTTCCGCCGTCATTGGGTAATTGGAAAAAGTCATGGGATATAAGGAAGAGTTGGCAGGTTGAAGGTTAGAAAGTTGAAGGTTAGCAGGTTGGTAAGTTGTTCGCCCAAGGCGTTCGGTGTAGGGTAGGTTAGCAAGTTGTTCGCCCAAGGCGTTCGGTGTAGGGTAGGTTAGCAGGTTATCAAGTTGTTCGCCCAAGGCGTTCGGTGTAGGGTAGGTTAGGCAGTTGTTCGCCCAAGGCGATTCGGTGTAGGGAGTGACTGAATAGAAAATATCTATAGCGTTTATAAATGAGATGTAAACCTAGGAGGTATTTTTTTATTGGACAATACACTTCAGATCTCTTTACCCTCTTGCCTTTAGCCTTTTGCCTCTTGCTTCTTGGCGTTTGGGAGTATGTTCACAACTCAAATATAAACCCTATATATAATGACTGCTAGACATTGTGTCTTTAGTCATGGTGCTAGAGGGTAGACAATTAATTCTATAATCAGGATGAATAAAAAATGGCAATAGTTGTCAGGGTTTAAACACTATGTCGTCTACTAAAAAACAAGCCAGAGGTTTTCCACAACAACTTAAGTTGAGCAAGCCTCGCCATAGATTATCGATTTGGCTCAAAACTCAGCAACCTAGTAGTTTAGGTCGTTCTAAAAATGATTGGAACTTTAGCAATCAGGAACAAGGCTTCACACTGCTTGAGTTGCTTGTAGCAATTATTATCATAGGAATTTTGTCTGCCATTGCACTTCCTACATTGCTTAGACAAGCTAATAAAGCAAAAGAAGTTGAAGCTATTACTAGGGTGCGGAATCTACTACAACTTCAGCATGAATACTATATCACTAATGGAGAATTTGCTAATTCCCTAGAAGAATTAGGATTTTCACTTTCTTATGAGACTGAACAATACCAGTACATAGTATTATCTTCTCAGCCATTATTAGATGGTTCAGTTTTGTTAGGTTTATCTAAACAGCCTGAGCTGAAATCTTATGCAGGAGTAGTGTTTTTACAAGATGGTCAGACTAAGACCTGTCCTAAGATTCCTATAGATATCAACACGGATAATTTGAATAAGTTAATCATCCCACTTATTTTTAAGATTCTTGCTAATCCCAAAGAATACTGTTCATAACTCCTCTAGAAGATGCCGTGAACTCAAAGTGTCCATAAACAGGGTAGTGATCACAAAGATCCCGTCGGAGGGTTTCTGTTGCTTGATTCCATGGTTGGTCTGCACGAATGAGACGAACCTGATAGAATGCTTCTACTAGACGTAAATGGTTGTTTGAGTAAAAAATAGGAGATAGTTTTCGGTGTGTTGTAAGCATTCAACTGTGAGGCTATCAACTATCAGCTGTCAGCGTCACAGCGTCGAAGCCTGTGCCACTAAGCTGTTGCGCATTTAAACTGTGATAACAGCATTGCCTTTGTTTTTTATTTTTCGTACCCATTTTATAATTAACCCTCCTTCATTTAAAAGATGATTTAACAAACATTCTAATTCTTCAATTGATTTGAAAACTCGATTGGCAATATATTCTTTTGCTGAATGCCAAACCAATTCAATTAAGTTATAATCAGGACTATACTCGGGAAGATA
>NZ_JAAHHC010000129.1:0-1271 GCF_010672265.1 Moorena sp. SIO3A2 | reverse complement strand
CTGGGGGGGCGACGATATGGCTTGAAACGATTGATACGTCAAGAGTGTAACGATCTGTGATAGAAAAAGATAGGTCTCAAATTGTCAATAAGACCTATCTGTTGCAAATGTTACCCTTATTCTATCAAAAGCATCTTAAAATTCAACTAAAGTATCGTAATTTTATTTTATTAAATATTTTAGTGATGCTTGTACAATCAATCAAAAGAGTTAGCATAGAAAAGTTAGCAAATGCTTTACCTCTTGGAATAAAATTTGAAAGTATAAGAAAAAGAATTCAGCGCTTTTTGTCTTTACCAAATCTAAGATTTGAAACTATTTGGTTTCCTATCATAGCTAGTATACTAGAAACATACTTTGAAACAGATGAACTAGTTTATATAGCAATTGACCGTACAAATTGGGGTAAAATAAATCTTTTAGTAACTAGCCTGATTTGGGATAAAAGAGCATTGCCAATATACTTTACTTTGATGCCAAAATTAGGTAGCAGTAATCTTAAAGAACAGAGCAGTCATCTATCAACAATAATTCCCATTTTTAAAGATTATAAAATTTGCCTATTGGGAGATAGAGAATTTTGTTCTGTTAAGCTAGCGAAATGGTTGTCAGAAAAGTCTGTATACTTTTGTTTACGTCTCAAAAAAAATGAGTTTATTGAAGTCAAAAAGAAAATTTGGATTGAGTTATCAAATCTTGGGTTAATACCAGGAACTTCATTCTTTATTAAAGGAGTAAAAATAACTAAAATAAAGGGATTTAGCACTTTTAACGTTGCATGCAAATGGAAGCGTAATATTTCCGGATTTATCCCCAAAGAAGGATGGTTCATTATGACAAATTTAAATTCCTTAGAATTGGCGATTGCTGCTTATAAGAAACGGTTTGGCATTGAAGAAATGTTTAGAGATTTTAAAACAGGAGGCGATAATTTAGAAGACACTAATGTCTATGGTGATCGGTTGATTTCGCTAATTTTATTGATATCAATAGCCTATACTTCTGCTACCATTCAAGGACAGCAAATTAAACTAAAAGGAATTCAAAAATATATCGGCAGAGTAAAAGAAGATGGCCGTTCACAACGACGACACAGTAGTTTTTATATAGGATTATATGCTCAAAATTGGGTCAGTTTTAGCGATGAGTGTATTAATTTAGTACGAGAATTAATGAGACTTAATCGTAATAAATGGAAGTATTATTTACGAGGAATGAGAGCTAAATCGCTTGTCCTGTCTGCTTTATAACTATTTTCGTCGCCCCCCCAG
>NZ_JAAHHC010000128.1:0-1273 GCF_010672265.1 Moorena sp. SIO3A2 | reverse complement strand
TGCGTAGTGGCGTGGCACAGCTAATTTGGTGCATTAGATTCTAGGTCTTCATCAAGTTCAAATACAGGATATAGGTGTTTAAGTTTGACTCGTGCATCTTCGGTAGTAAATCGCCAAACGACCTTGGCTGAACTACTGTTGCGCTCTTGTTGCCATGCATCAAGTTCATTCTTTAGTTCCTCAACCGTGGCAATCCGACGGTCAAGACATTGCTGAGACAGTACTGATAGCTCAGTTTCCGCTACATTAAGCCAACTACCATTGCGTGGCGTGTGAATCAACGACCGTCGCCGTGCCAAACTGTGGGCTTCAGAGGCGGGAAAAGTCTTGTAAAAAGAGGAGATGTTATGGATATTGAGGTTGTCGCACAGCAAGCGCACAATGTGATCATCAGGATAGTCAATATCGAGTAATTGCTTGACTTCCATAGCCCAGTCGGAGCTGGTGCGGTTGTCGCGACAACTGACTCGTCGCCAACCTCGGCTGGGGTCAAAAAACCTAAATAGGGCTTGGACTCCTTCACGGGTGTAGTGATAGTCTTCTTTGGCATTTACTCCTGGCTGCATCGGAATCGGTTCGTACAAGTGACCATGTAACTCCTTGCTGGCTTCATCCATGCAGATTAAGGGGATTTCTGGATTTTCAGGACAGGTATAGTGGTCTAGAACTACTTCCATTTCGGCTACAAATCTTGGCAAATCTCGTTCTGGAATACAGAATCTCTGAGTTTTCCAGGGACGCAATTTGTTTTTTTTAGGGTTCGTCTCACTGTTTCCCTAGAAATTTCCGTGACGATTGTGCGTCGCTTGAGTTCTGTAGTTAAGAGTCTCAAACTCCAATTCCCTCTCCCTTGGGGTGGCTCACTGCAACAAAGGGCAATAATTTGAGCTTCTGTTTCTCCATCCACAATCGGCTCTACTGGTGGTTTCCTTCTGAGTTTTCTCTCTAACGCTGGCACTACTCCTTTTTCTAAGAATTTTTTTCGCACTCGACCCACTGTATTGCGATGGAGATTGAGTGCTAAGGCAATTTCGTTATCTGTCCATTTCCGCTTTGCTTCCCCTCCTTCGTCTGACATCAACAGTATTTGAGCATGAAGTATTTTTTTGGCTGGGGCGTATCCATTGTTGCTTATGACTTCCAGCCTTTTTCTCTGTTCTCGACTCAGAATCACCTTGTCTCGTTTTCCTCTTCCCATACTTTCCGCCTCAGTTATCCTATTTCTATTGCACTATTTTAGCTGTGCCACGCCAGTAGGGTGCGTTAGGGGCGG
>NZ_JAAHHC010000127.1:0-1366 GCF_010672265.1 Moorena sp. SIO3A2 | reverse complement strand
CTTGACACTCCCCACGGTTAGAAACCGGGGGATTCTTCGTTCAGCGACCCAAGTTGCTGAGACAGGATTTCTCCAGTCCCAGTAGTGCTCAGGTCTCCCGAAGCGTTGGGATCTTTATCGATCCAAGTTCCGATGTGCCCCATCGTACTTAAAGCAGAATTCAGAATATTGATGGCGGCATTTTGGTCGCGATCTAGAACACATCCACATCGACAAACATGGGTTCGAGTTGATAGTGATTTCTTGACCGTTGTTCCACAACTTGAACAATTTTGGCTTGTGTAGGCAGGGTTAACGACAACTGTTACTCTGCCCAACTTTTTGCCAAAATACTCTAACCACTTCCTGAATTGATACCAACCTGCATCATTAATAGACTTGGCGAGACAATGGTTTTTCACCAGGTTCTTAATCCTCAAATCTTCGTAGGCGACCATGTCGTTAGACAGGACTACGCAACGCGCTACTCTCTTAGCATGTTCTTCACGTTGCCTACTTATTTTGAGGTGTACACGTCCTAGCTTATTAATGGCGCGCTTACGGTTAGCACTGCCTTTTTTCTTTCGAGAAACGCGACGTTGATAGAACTTCATCCGTTTCTCGCTTTTTCTGTAGAATCGTGGGTTGGGTTCAGTATTGCCATCTGAATCTGTGTAGAACTCTTTGAGTCCGACATCTAAACCAACGTTGTGCTTTGTCGGTTCAACATCAACTTTGACATCTACTTGAATACAGAATTGGCAATAATAACCATCAGCTCGTCTAACCAGTCTCACTCGCTTAATCTGTTTAACTAGATAGAATGCCAAATCCCACGTCCCAATCAATTTAAGTTTACCAATCCCTTTTTTGTCGGTAAATTCAATGTGCTTGGGGTCTAGTAACTTCCACCCGGACGTTTTGTATTCAACAGAGCGGCTACGTTTTTTGAACCGAGGATATCCTTTTTTCCCGGGGAGATTTTTCTTACAGTTCTCAAAGAACTTAACAATGGCTGACCAGCATCGTTCTACAGATGTCTGACAAGCGTGGGAGTTCAAATCTTTGACAAAGGGATACATAGCGCGAAGTTCGGTGTTATACCGATATAGCTCTTTCCTCCCTAAACCTCGATTATCTATCCAGTAACGCAAGCATGAATTCCTAACGAATTGACCAGCCCGGATTGCCTCATCAATCGCTCGGTATTGATTGAGTTTTCCTTTAACTTTGAACTCGTAGACTATCATGCCTGTGACACTTGCTTATTTAGCCTATTACCTACAGTACCACAAGAATTGTTGTTTATGTGAGGGGGTGAGCTTACCCCATGGATGAATCGTAGGGGCTTGCGCTCACCCCCTCACACTCCCCGATTTCCGGTCAA
>NZ_JAAHHC010000126.1:0-1516 GCF_010672265.1 Moorena sp. SIO3A2 | reverse complement strand
GCTAGAATCGCCTCTGGCATCTATTATCACAAATATGGAACAATGGATATTGAAAGAGCTAGGAAGAACAGATTTAGGAGACAAAAGAAGAACTAAAAGGTTCATGGAAATTGTCTCTAATTTAAGCAAATCACCGTCCGCAACAGTGCCAACGGCAAGTGGAACTTGGGCAGCCACAAAGGCCACATAGGATTTTTGGGATTCCCCCTACATCAAACCATCAATGATTAGACAAGGGCACATAGAGGCGACACAGGAGCGAATTTCTCAGCATCAAGTGGTATTGGCCATACAAGATACCACAGAACTCAACTATACAAAGCAAAAAGCACTGTCTGGAGCTGGATATCTTGATAGCAAATATGCAACAGGATTAAAAGTGCATTCAGTCTTGAGTGTAAGCAGTAAGGGATTGCCACTGGGTATACTCGACCAGTATGTTTGGGCTAGAGTTATAGAGGAATTGGGAAAAGCAGAGCAAAGAAAAAAAAGAACGACGGCACAAAAAGAGAGTCAAAGATGGCTAGATGCCTTAACCAAAAGCGAACAGCTGATACCAGAATCAAAAAAAGTGGTAACGATTACTGACCGAGAAGGAGATTTTTAGGATTTATTTGCTTATCCTCGTCGCCTCAATTCAGAGTTTCTGATTAGAGCAAGTCAAAACAGGTGTTTAGATTCTGGTGAGAAGTTATGGTCAGGAGTAGAATCTAGTTCTCACCAAGGTCATATGACAGTAGAGGTCAAACGCAATCCTACTAGGAAAGCCAGAAGAGCTACTTTAAGCATTCGTTATACTACTGTGACGATTCAACCACCTCAGAATCGAGGTAAAAAAGAACAACTAGCGCCTCAAGAGTTACAGGCAATTCTAGTCACTGAAGAAGATGCACCACCAGAAGTGGAACCGATTCAATGGTTACTGTTAACTACCTTAGAGATTAATTCTATCGAAGATGTAGAGCAATATGTACGATGGTACAGTTATCGTTGGCTAATTGAACGCTACCACTATGTATTAAAAAGTGGTTGTCGCCTGGAGCAGTTACAACTGAAAACAGCTCAACGATTAGAGATGGCCTTGGCAACTTATAGTATAGTTGCTTGGCGTTTACTCTGGCTTACTTATTTGGCTCGCCATTGTCCTGATGTTAGTTGTGAAGAGGTCTTAAAATCCTATGAGTGGCAGGCACTTTATGCGACGATACATAAACAAATTTATCCTCATCAAAAACCGCCAAACCTATCACAAGTAGTGCGTTGGATTGCACAATTAGGCGGTTTTTTAGGCCGAAAAGGTGATGGTGAACCAGGAGTTAAAGTTCTCTGGCGTGGACTTTGACGATTGGATGATATTTCAGAAACTTGGCACTTTTGTCAAGAGCTGGAACATCACTGAGCCAACATTGATGGTGCTGATTAGATTGGTTGAGCTGTCTATAGTGCAGGGGTGTATGATTTGCCACAAGTACCATAGAGTATTTATAGGGGGAAAGCGCCGAAATGAAGATTAGCG
>NZ_JAAHHC010000125.1:0-1520 GCF_010672265.1 Moorena sp. SIO3A2 | reverse complement strand
TATCTTCCCGAGTATAGTCCTGATTATAACTTAATTGAATTGGTTTGGCATTCAGCAAAAGAATATATTGCCAATCGAGTTTTCAAATCAATTGAAGAATTAGAATGTTTGTTAAATCATCTTTTAAATGAAGGAGGGTTAATTATAAAATGGGTACGAAAAATAAAAAACAAAGGCAATGCTGTTATCACAGTTTAAATGCGCAACAGCTTATTGCTTCGATGGCATCGTGACATGAGCGCCCTGGTCTGAACCCATAAGAATTAGGTTCAAATTTGGCTTCCCATTCAGGTTAAGCGTGCCTGTTTAGCAAGTGCCTGTAATGCACGGTCATACATGGTCGGTATTCCTAATGGGCGTTTTTCCGTCCGTCCAGGTTTAGGTATCCAAACCCTTCTGGTTGGTTGTGCCTTTTTGGAGACCTTTAGGTTGGCTACTAAGATGAGGCGTTGCTTATTGGTTAAAGCTTTGACCCCATCTATTCCGGCAGTCTTTTTACCTTTGTTCTCCTGTGTTACCCGACGCACCGCAATCATTTTGGCAGTCCAGGACTTCATCAAAGTTTTTTGTAGTTTTCTTACCACGCGGACGTCACCACGTTGTGAGGCTCGGTATATCCGTTTTTGTAACTTAAATAAGGTTATTTCTAGCTTTCGCCAATTGACCTTATTCCATTCCGACTGTGGGGCGAACCCCCGAGTTTTAGACTTATTCATTACTACTTACAGCTATATCTTTTCCTATAACGTGAGTCCGTCAGCATATCCTAGATATTACTCCAGGCGTTGGCTTCTGACTCAATCTTGCTTCCATATGACTTGCGGCTAGCTACCTACTCAGAATATTCGACCTTTCTGAGAGTACATATGGGAGTTACTTCGTTCCTGATAACCAATCTTTGAACTTTTAGGGTGGTACTATTCACCGGGAGAGAGGGAAATCTTTTACAAGAGCGGCAAACCTTGTAAGCCTGTGTTCTCCGTTGACTTTTTGTCTGTAGCGTTGTTCAACCTTCTTATTTCGCTACATCGTAATAACGATGATTCATTCATACCTTCCTATTCGTACCCATGAGTTCTTTACCTAGGCTGACATCGGTCAGGTTAAAGGATGTTTTGCCCGTTCGACCCTCTTGCTGTTTAACTTATGGAGTTGCTATTTCCATTAGTCAGGGTAAGGTTGTCACTCGGATTTCACGAGGGATGGATTTTCACCATCATGGTTATCAAGTTGTCATGGTTCATTAGACCAGGCAGTTAATCCCCCATACTCTTTATCGGGTATGGTTTCTAACTAACGAATCGCACTAAGCTGTTGCGCATTTAAACTGTGATAACAGCATTGCCTTTGTTTTTTATTTTTCGTACCCATTTTATAATTAACCCTCCTTCATTTAAAAGATGATTTAACAAACATTCTAATTCTTCAATTGATTTGAAAACTCGATTGGCAATATATTCTTTTGCTGAATGCCAAACCAATTCAATTAAGTTATAATCAGGACTATACTCGGGAAGATA
>NZ_JAAHHC010000124.1:0-1550 GCF_010672265.1 Moorena sp. SIO3A2 | reverse complement strand
TGTAAGGATTCAGGTAGGGGCTTGACAAAGTCCGGGATGGAGCTGGAGAATCATCAGAAGAATGTGTAGCTTCTCACTAACCCCAGACACAGTTCAGTATAACCAGTTGTCCAAGGAAGAACTGGTGCAGCTGGTAGTGGAGCAAAAAAAACTGCGATTAGCAACAGCACTCACTGATCGAAAGCCTGGTTGAAGAAATAGAAAGACTAAAACTCAGCCGAGACCTAGACTCGAAAAACTCATCTCTACCACCATCAAGGGACTTGCTCAAAAAGCCCGAAAAGAAGCAGGACTTGCAGGATTAATCCGAGAGTCCAGGCAAAAAGAAACCCGGAGGGCAGCCTGGACACAAAGGAAAGACCCGCAAAGGGTTTGGACGAGTAGACCGCGCTCGTTATACTTAGTCCCCAGCAATGCCCTTCCTGCGGTGGGAGTCTGATGGAAACCCCTTCGGTCAAAGTCGAAACTCAACAAGTAGCTCAGCTGGTGGAGCGACCCATAGAAATCGTAGAATATCAACGCCACTATTGTCAGTGTATCGAATGTGGGGTAAGAGCTACGGTACCGTGGCCTGATTCGCTCATCCCTGGACAAGATTTGGGCGTGCGGTTGCAAGGATTACTCGGATGGCTGGGAAACTACGGACATCTGCCTTACTCCAAACAACTTCAGATGTTGTGGGAACTCGGTGGGATCAATATTGGAGTGGGAACGTTGGTGAACACCAACCAACGACTAGCAACGGCAAGCCAAGGGAGCGTTGAGGCTCTGAGAACCTGGGTGGCTGTTGAACAACCCAATCTGCACGTGGATGAAACGCCGTGGGCGGTCAAGGGCATTAAAGAATGGCTCTGGGTACTGAGCCATCCCCAGTTCTGTCTATTTCATGCTGGAGATACACGCTCGCGAGGGGAACTGATTAGCCAGTTGGGACAGACCTATGACGGGGTTCTGATTACGGATGATTACAGTGTCTACAATGGCTATGATGTCAAGGATCAACAGAAGTGAAAGCGCCCATCTGCGCCGTCACTTTCTCAGGTTAATCAAACAACCTGGACTTCACAACCGAGCCATTGGAGAAGCCTTTGTTGAACTGATTGATGAAGCATGCAGGCTGTTATCGTCTCTGGCAACAAACTGGAGATTCCACCGTAACCCATCAGTGGGTAAGAGAATTCAAAACGAAGATACAGACAACGGTTCAAACCTGGAGTTCAGCTGCTGGGGCTGAAGCGGGGAAACTTTTGCGCTCCCTCAAAGAGAAAGCCTCCCAATGGTGGTATTTTTTAGACCATCCCCAAGTCCCACCGGATAATAAAAAGTGCCGAAAGGTCTCTACGCTTGGCGGTAACTAAGCGTAAGGTTAGTGGTGGCTCTCGTTCCCTCCAACGATTCGAGCAGACCGCTAATTTACTCACCGTTGTCCAAACTTGTCGTTTTCAGGGACGTTCGGTGATGGATTTCTTTGAGCAAGCTCTGATGGCTGTTGCTGGTCACTTGCCCGAAGCTCCTTCTCTTATCCCTTCTCCCCACACCTGAATCCTTAC
>NZ_JAAHHC010000123.1:0-1687 GCF_010672265.1 Moorena sp. SIO3A2 | reverse complement strand
GCCTTGCAATTAAGTAGTCAAAAAGCGGGATAAAACGGGATTTTTTGGGGTATAATAGACAAAAAGGCCAAGAATAGCCAACGATGTCTAAGCGCAAGAAAAAATCAGGCACAACAAAGAAGCTTTCAACCCAGGTAGTCCCAGTAATTGGGATGTCAATGGCAGTTGAAACTGAGCTTTTTGCCATAATGCAACGCTTAGGCATCGTTCGTTCTGAGTCCTACAACAAGCTTGGCAGCGTTAGCCATTGGGGACTCGACTGGCGGAAAGCCTACCCAGAGGTTAGATCTTTGAGAACTCCAGAATCTTTAGGTCTACCATCCAAACTAATGGAATGGACGGTTAGCGATGTCGCTAAAGCCATTAGTGCCCAACAAGCTGCTGGTATTGAAGCATTAGGGAAAATTCTACATAAGCGCTTTCCAGGCAAAGAAAACGAAAAGCGTCGAAGTCAATGCTACAAACAACTATCAACTCCAAGTTTTCTTAGTGATCCGTTTTTACATCGAATTGTCAGAAAAACGTTTCGACGTGGCCATTCTTGGGTTAAGAATCAGATAGTTTATCAACAGGGTGGTTACTCCTGTAAGCGTATTTCTAGGTACACCTACCAATTAGAATTAGCCGGACTACGTCGTGGAAAACGTAATCGGCTCTTGGTGAGATCTAATCGAAAAATAACTGGGCAAATTAGGCTAATTTACAACCCATTGTTGCAGCGATTTGAAATCCATTTCTTGGTTAATTACGGGGTTGTCAATGTTACCAGCGAACGTCGCTGTCTCGGCGTGGATAAGGGTTACACGGAAGTGTTTTATGATTCGGATGGTCGTGCCTATGGTCTGGGCTTAGGTAAATTAGCGACCAACAAGTCTGACAGAATTGTCAAGAAAAACCGGAATCGTGGCCAGTTGTGGGCGCTGCATAGAAAATTAGAGAAAATAGATCCTGCCAAGTCAGCTCGCATACTAGAAAATAATCTGAGCCGAAAAACAGAAAATCGTCGCTTAAGAAAAGACCAGGCAGGAATTATAGCTATTATAGGCGCTGCAAGTAGGTCACTTTTTAATGGGGAATCATTAAAAGTTTTTGCGGAAGATTTAACCCAACCAATCAAAGGGAAACGTCAATCATTAGCAATGTCTCGAAAATTGAATAGCTGGATGAAAGGAGCTATTCGAGACTCTTTACAAAAATGGGCTAACTGGACTGGTTCAGTAGTTTCAGAAATTCAGCCAAGCTACACGTCGCAAATTGACTCCGTAACTGGCACTCTATTAGGGGTTAGGAAAGGGGACAGTTTTATCAGATTTAATGGGGTCGTGTTGCAGGCTGATCACAATGCTGCATTAAACATCCTTGCCCGTGGTACAGACAAGGAAATCTCCCGGTTTATGACTAGGGTTGAAGTTCAAGCAGTGTTGTTGCGTCGTACCGCGCGATTCCTTGAAGATATGGACTTGAGTTTAGCTAATGCGGTTGAGCTAGGTTGGCTTGACCCTAAGCATGAGCTTTGCTCAATCTTTTAGGGATCTCCTGGCCGGGATGCCAGGAGCGCTTAGACAAGATGGGTGGTAGGCTTGACTCCAATTGCTGTTTGACCACCCCTCACTCAAGCAACAATAAATTGCACCTTGACCCGTGGTACCGGGTTTACCCCGATTAATCACGGTTTAAGAGTATCCCA
>NZ_JAAHHC010000122.1:0-1737 GCF_010672265.1 Moorena sp. SIO3A2 | reverse complement strand
TGGGTGCGGCTCTTTTAAAAGTACGGTAGACTAGATCTCAGTAAAACTGACAAATTAGTCAGAGTAATAGTTTGAGTCAATACCTCCTGGTGGGTGACCAGCTGAAAAAGTCAGCAGTAGTTCAGGAAAAGTTTGGACCTATGCAACCATCGATCTCAAATGAAGACATGTTTTTCTCACAAGCGCGAGAGCTATTTGAAGAAATAGTGGACTGGCTGGGTTCAGATAGTGTTTGCGGTTTACAACATGGGGAATTAGAGAGTAAACTGCTTGAAAACGGATACGAACTATTAAGACGACTGCTGCAAGGTTACTTCGACAGACGAAGTGATGACGAGATCGAAGGAGAATGCTTAGGTAACGACGAAGCCAAGAGAACCCATAAGAAGAGATTTACAAGGAAGCTGACAACAATATTTGGCACGATCATCGCCAATCGAATCGGTTATGGTGGACGAAAAATAACTTCCCTCAACCCACTCGATGCCGAGTTAAACCTACCAGTAGAAAAATACTCCCACGGACTGAGAGAGCGAGTGGCTGTCGAAGTAGCTCGTTCAGGGTTTGGCGAAACAGTCGTGCGTCATACAGAAAACAACAGCCGCAAAAGTTGGTAAGCGACAAGTTGAACAATTGGCTGATCAAAGTGCTTGTGACTTTGATCAATTCTATGCTCATCAACAAGCACAATCGGTTGAATTGAAGGAGACGGGGGAAATAGTAGTTATTAGTGTGGATGGCAAGGGTGTTGTCATGCGTACAGAAGACTTACGTGCTCCCACGCAAAAAAGAGCGCTGGCAAATAGCAAGAAGTTAAATAAACGATTAACTAAGGGGGAAAAACGCAATTCAAAGCGAATGGCAACAGTGGCTTCAGTTTATACCATCAACCCTTTTGTTCGTACACCTCAACAAATTGTCAGCACAGAAGAAGAACACAAAAAAATCAAACGACCCAAACCAATCGGTAAGCGTGTTTGGGCAAGTTTAGTTAAAGAACCATCACTTGTTATAAAAGAAGCTTTTGACGAGGCATTACACCGCGACCCCAATCAACACAAGCGTTTTTGCGCTCTGGTCGATGGTAACAAGACACAATTATCGCGCTTTGAAAAAATTTGCTCGCGAACACCATCTCAAGTTAACGATTGTCCTGGATATTATTCATGTGATTGAGTATCTGTGGAAGGCTGCATTTGCCTTCTATTCGGACACTAGTCAACAAGCCGAAGTTTGGGTTAGTAAACGTTTACTGCTGATCCTTGAAGGTAAATCGAGTACAGTTGCTGGGGGTATGCGTGGTAGCGCTACAAAGCGCCAACTTTCTGCATCACAACGTCAGCCAGTGGATAAGTGTGCCAGATATTTACTCAACAACGCTGCTTACCTCAAATACCACGATTACTTGAAAGCTGGTCTTCCCATTGCCACTGGGGTTATTGAGGGCGCTTGTCGTCACTTAATCAAAGACAGGATGGACATTACCGGGGCTAGATGGAGTCTTATGGGTGCTGAGGCGGTTTTACGTCTGCGCTCGCTTTATGTTAGCGGTGATTGGCAAGAGTATTGGCCCTTTCACTTAAAGCAAGAGCATAAACGTAATCACTTGTCTTTGTACAAAGATGGCCTTCCTTTGATGAAACGACTAATTCAAGCTCGTTGCTCTATTACTGCTCCTCCTACTCTTCCGATACCTCTCTAAACCTGACCAAACGTCTTTCCAAAAGAGCCACACCC
>NZ_JAAHHC010000121.1:0-1740 GCF_010672265.1 Moorena sp. SIO3A2 | reverse complement strand
GAAAGCTTCTTTGTTGTGCCTGATTTTTTCTTGCGCTTAGACATCGTTGGCTATTCTTGGCCTTTTTGTCTATTATACCCCAAAAAATCCCGTTTTATCCCGCTTTTTGACTACTTAATTGCAAGGCTTATGAGAAGTGGCCTTCTAAAAAGTAATTATTTCACATATTGAGCCCCTCAATGCTCTAAGGGAATCACTATTTTGTATTACACTATTGACACTTTGTAGTATATTATGTAATATATATATAACAGAGTAATACAGGACGAACACCTGCTTGCTCTGAAGCACCTTGAAAACTTCAGAGAATGTGTCCAGGTCGCCTAATGGTAGGGCATTGGTCTGCAAAACCGATTGTGTGAGTTCAATTCTCACCCTGGACTTCAAATATTGCAGTTCCAGGGCAGGTTCAATTCCCGTCGGCACTGCAAATTGGGTTGGTATCCAAGTCCGGTTAAGGAACCCGTCTGTAAAACGGATGCCTCTGTGCGCCGTAGGTTCAAATCCTACCCAACCCATTCTGGAGAGGTCGCTATTGGCAGGGCAAGCTGTTTGCTAGACAGTTGTAGATGTAAGTCTACTGGGGGTTCGACTCCCTCTCTCTCCGCGTTGTGGGAGTGTAGTGTAATGGATCAACACGCTGGTCTTCGGAACCAGAAATCGGGGTTCAAATCCCTGCATTCTCGCTAATCCTGGGAGTGTAGCCTAACGGATAAGGCATCAGTCTTCTAAACTGACGAATGTAGGTTCAAATCCTGCCACTCCTGTTATGCGTAAATAAGCTGAAATCCTTCTGTATAAGGAGACGTCTAAATCGAAAACCTAGCAATCCATCCACGTTGTACAAATTGCGGTAACTCAGATGCTACATCAATAGCTAATTCATCAGCAGCCAGGTCTTGACAAATTGCTTCAAATCGATTTTCTCCTTGAAAAGCCTTCAGCAGTTGCCATTCTGCTTTTGTTGGCAGCTCAATGCGCATATCATAACCATTGCGCCAGAGGAATAGTTGTATCCCCCCTTCATCTAAATTGACTTGCTGATCACCTTGGTATTCAGGTTGATTAACTTCCCAAATGCGATGGATCGGGTAAGCTGACTCAATCAGAACACTATTTTTAGGTAAATGGAAAATCAGTTCTCCCCATTTGTCTTGGGGAACTGTACTCAATGCTTGGACATCTAACCTGGTAGCCTCTTCACCATTAAACACCCGATGCCAGTGCCACTCTAACCTGGCTACATCTGGTAAGTAGGGTAACTGTTTTGCTGGCTCAAAATTCGCCAAAAAATCAGGAAAGTATTCGCCATAATTTCCTAAATCCATTGATATCGAAGGAAAGCGTTGGATATAGCTTATCGCTGTTCCATCAAAAAATTTCTCTCCCACCAAACAACAGCAGACTGGATAAATTGACATTAAGGTTTGGCTCAGGTTGCCTAGGACACTGCTACGATAAATCGCTAACCCTTGATCAGGGGTCAATTGTTTAGCTGCTTTGATGTGTTGAGCAATGGTTTGTGTACTGGCAGGATTATTTTCAAAAACAGCATCGTAAAATAACTGTTGTAGTGTCCTTAATTCCATCTATTTACCTGATCTAAATACGTAAGCTATCAGCTATCAGCTATCAGCTATCAGCTATCAGCTATCAGCTATCAGCTATCAGCTATCAGCTATCAGCTATCAGCTATCAGCTATCAGCTATCAGCTATCAGCTATCAGCTATCAGCTATCA
>NZ_JAAHHC010000120.1:0-1787 GCF_010672265.1 Moorena sp. SIO3A2 | reverse complement strand
CTGGTGCAACATTTAACCTCTCTAAACCTACCCATCAGCAGGAATGATCTGTATAGCACCAGGTGAAAACCTGGTGGTTGTTGCCGACAAAGCGCGGATCATTATGTTCCGCGCGCCATTCCAATCCCGTGGTAAAGAGAAGCCACATTTTGGGCATTGGAATTTTTTACTGCCGCCTAATTTTTCGTGAATTTGACCACATTCTGGGCAAGTTTTGCTGGTATAAGATTCGTTAACCAAGACAACCTTCACCTCATGACGATCCGCCATTTGAGTTAAGTGCTGGCGAAACTTATAATGATTCCAGGTAAGCAGATTGCGAGCTGTTTTCCTGTTTAATTTCCTAGCTGATTTGACTACCATTTGAGATGTTTCAAACGTTGGCAAAAATATAAGCTTGTAATTACTAACCAGGAAAGAAGCTGACTTGTTATGGCAGTCTTTAATTAGGTTTTGAATTTTTTGGCGTAAGCGATGGGCAGCATTTTTCATTGCTCGTCTCTGTCTTTTCGCAGAGCTTAAGTCAATCCGACTCATCAACCGATCTAGTTGCTGACAAAGTCTTTGAACCCGACCAATATCCCCAGAGCCTATCTCTAGGTAATTTTTGCCGTCAAAGCCAGTAAGGAATGTCCTAATACCTGGATCTAAAGCTATTACTTTATCCTGTTTGGTGGGAGTAGGTTCAATGTATTCGGGAAAAATGCCGTACCATTTGCCTTTAACCCAAACTAATTGAGTACCGTAGATGCATTCATCGGGAAAACCTTGAGGTGAACGAAAGGACAGACCTTTTACTTTGGTGGGATACCAATAACCTTTTTTGAAGTCTCCAACTTTGAATTTGATTACTTGAGTGATCTGCCGACAGGATTTAAATTTGGCAAAACCTCCATTGACCTTGGCTTGTTTAACGCCATCGATCCCATCGGCAACAGCTTCTTGTAATTGGTGCCCTGGTAGGGTTTTTACCCACTCTGGTCTATCAGATTTTCTAGCCAGTTTTTGTAGGTCATAAGTACTACCTTGATAGCCGTTTTTGATAGCAGCGATCGACCAGTTGTAAATCCATCTATATGCATTAAGCCAAGTTTTCCAAACCCTGTGAAGCTCTTTAGATGGAAACACCCTGAGCCTCAAGACACTGTTTGGTGTCAACTTCATCGTCTGGTTCCGGGGTTTTATCTTGTACCGCTTGCGTGACTTGCTTTTGATATTTTCGGAGTCCGTAAAGCCTAGCAGAGAAACAGTGGAGGATGGACAGGATATCTTCGACGAGCTCTTGTTCTGGGGAGAGTTTGCGTTCATTGAGAACCACGAGCTTGACTCCACTTTTTTGGCATAACCACTCAAGTAATGGGAATCCAAATCTGACGGCTCTGTCTGGGTAGGCAACGACAAATGCTGAGAGATCACAGCTGTAAATTCGTTCCAATATTTTGAGGAACTTTTTCCGCTTAAAATTGAGTCCTGATCCAACTTCTGAAACAATTTCAGCGTTTGGGTATTTTGACCGTAGAAATTCAGCTTGTCGATCAAGGTCGTCCCGTTGGGAGTAGGTAGAGACTCTTGCATAGCAGACAATGGGCTTAATCTGCGGAGTTTCTCCTTCGACACAGAACCGCCTTTGATTCCCTTTTGTCCTGATACTGTCGAGTCTCCCCTCTTTGTCCCACCGCCTAAGAGTTGAGATCGAGACTCCGAGGTGCTCGGCTGCCTCTTTTGGAGTGACATATTTTTTCATTGACCGTGAACCTTACTAAATCTAGTATACTTAACTTTAGTAA
>NZ_JAAHHC010000012.1:5134-64515 GCF_010672265.1 Moorena sp. SIO3A2 | reverse complement strand
TGATATTATGTGATATTTTGAAAAGTGTTGTTAAAAAATTGTGAGGGAGTCGGGAATCGGGAATCGGGAATGGGGAATCGGGAATCGGGAAACGGGAATCGGGAGTCGGGAATCGGGAATCGGGAGTCGGGAATCGGGAATCGGGAATCGGGAGTCGGGAATCGGGAATCGGGAGTCGGGAATCGGGAATCGGGAATCGGGAGTCGTCAGAACAGGAGAGAATTCCAAGCAAAATTCCCTCTGAACAAAGGATAAAATTCCACGCAAAAGTCCCCCTTACTAAGGGGGATTTAGGGGGATCAAAATCGGCGATTAAATTTATGATCCTGTTTGCATCAATGCAAAAGTCCCCCTTACTAAGGGGGATTTAGGGGGATCAAAATCGGCGATTAAATTTATGATCCTGTTTAAATCAATGCAAAAGTCCCCCTTACTAAGGGGGATTTAGGGGGATCAAAATCGGCGATTAAATTTATGATCCTGTTTACATCAATTTCTCTGCTTTCGAGACCGGAAGTTTGCGAAAACTGAGGGAAAGTCTAGCAGTCAGCCCTTTGGGTGGTGCGTTACGGGACGGATTGTCCTAACACTGGCTATCGAGAAAATCAGGGATCCCTCGTCCCTAACGCACCCTACGGAACTTACGAATTAGCTAATAGAGGACTTAGTAATCGCCATGCCATCATGGGGGTTAAATAAATGAATCTTCTCTGGGTCTATGGACAGCCAAATTTCGTCACCTATTCTGACAATTTTATCTGGTGGCACTCTGACCTGAAGAGGGCTAGAGTCTTCAGGGATACTCACGGATAGATAAGTCTCGTTACCTAAGGCTTCCACTAGATCAACGGTCACCATCAAGTTTTTGGGAGCAGGAGCACTGATACTCATATGTTCAGGACGAACTCCTAAGGTTAAGGATTGACCATCATACTGGTGCAGTATCGGTTCCCAAACTTCTGGAAGAGTCAGGCGGAAATCAGAATTACACACTACCCGAGGGGCTTTCACCTGAACCGGGATAAAATTCATCGGTGGTGAACCAATGAATTCCGCCACAAACCGGTTAGCAGGTTGATTATATATTTCTAGAGGGGCAGCAATCTGTTGGATGCGACCGTCTTTCATCACCGCGATCCGATCCCCCATAGTCATGGCTTCGGTTTGGTCGTGGGTGACGTAGATCGTAGTTGTACCCAACTGCCGCTGTAGTTTCACAATTTGGCTGCGAGTCTCTGCCCGGAGTTTAGCATCCAAATTAGATAGGGGTTCATCCATTAAAAACACCTGGGGATTACGGGAAATTGCCCGTCCCAGAGCAATCCGTTGTTTTTGTCCCCCAGACAGCTGCTTTGGCAATCGATTCAGCAAGTGTTCTACTTGTAGCAACTTAGCTACTTTGCGAACCTGCTGATCAATCTTTTTCTCTCGTTCGGAGAGGTATCGCAGTTCCCGAGGAAGCGATCGCGTCATTGTGGTTAACACATTTTCCAGATTCGAGCGAACTTCCCCATTCAACATGCCTGTAGCCACAAGCCCTTGCTTGATTTGCGGTGGCATATTCTTTCCCCAATGCACACTATTAGAGTTCCCATTAGAGTCTTCTGCCGTGTTGAATTGCCCATAGCCAGTTCGTCTGAGTCCAAACGCAATGTTTTCATAGACACTCAGATGGGGATAGAGGGCATAATTTTGAAACACCATGGCGATGTCTCGTTCTTTGGGTGGTAAGTCATTAACTTGTCTGTTCCCCACCCAGATTTTGCCCGCAGTCAATTCCTCTAGTCCAGCAATAATCCGCAATAGAGTACTTTTGCCACAGCCTGAAGGACCAACCAGCACCATAAACTCGCCATCGTTGACTTCCAGATTTATGCGCCGCAAGATATTAAGGGTTTTAGGTGTCTGTCCAGACTTTTCTGCTTCAAGGCTTGGTGACTCTTCGTTGTTTGTCACCTTAGGTTCCGTTGTTACTGGTGCAACAACAGTATCCCCTTTCCGGGCGGGAACACTTTTATAAACGTTTTCCAGAATAACCTGTGCCACGTTGGTCAATATCCAATTACGCTTAATTTTTTCTTTACTGTGATCGTTTCCAACTCTGATGCCGCAATTTTTCCATACTTAGGGTTACCACCCCTAACGTTACCAGAAACAATCCGATAATTTCCTGTAACCGTAAACCTTGTTGAATAATCCCCACGGCTAAGACGGTAGTTAACACTGGTGCTGTTGACCCGATAATCGAAGCTGGACGCCCACCAATGAGCCTGATGGCAAGGTTTTGCACCAGATAGCTCACTAACGTTATCACCCCCAACCCCAGACAGCTTAGGTATACAGCCATTCTGTGGGTGGGTTCAACAAAAAAACGCCAGGATTGATCTAGGGGAAATGATAAGCTCAGGCTAGAAAATACCAAAATTAATGTAAAATTAATAAAGCTATAAGGAATAGGGTTGAGCTTTCTAGCACTGACTTGGGTCAAGATAATGTAAACAGCGAAGGTCAAACCCGCACCAGCTGCAGCTAGAACTCCCAATTCAGAAGAGGGCTGCTTAGCTGCAAGACTAGGTAGGGAAATAAGCAACGCTCCACCCACAACACCAACCATGACTAGACCACGAACTAGATGTGGGCTAAATAGATCCCAGGGAAATAGATGTGTACGATTACCAAACAGCAATCCTGTCAAGATTACCGTCACAATCGGATATATAAAAAAAATCGTGATTGCTACCCCTGGTTGAATAAGACCTAATGATAGGTATAATAGCACTTGGGATAAAAATAAAAAGAAGCTACTCGCCACGATCTGGCTAAATAAAGGCAAGTCTCCCGAGTGAGCACAATGCCTAATATCTCGCCATACCGATGGGTAGAGTAACCTAGCCACAAATGCCATTAGCGGTACTACCACCAGCATCTTTAGCCACAGAACCAGTAGGGAGTTGCCAAAACCAGGAGCCGCAAGGCCTCCGACTTGAACATTCTGTAGACCAAAGAGCCAAGATTGATTAAAGATTACATATATGATTATATTCTGAAACGACAAAATTAGGCAAGACAGTAAGGCCAAAAGCACCCCAATGGAGATTTTATTTGGGATTTTCACACGACTTTTATGCGATCGCGTCAGCTGGTGTGGGATAGCTTGATCAGCAGCACTCCTCTGTTTTGGGGATACCATAAGTTTTTTGGTGTTGGCAGAGATAGCAATATAAGCAATAAGCATCTTTGATGCTGTATGCTAAAGAGTCGCTCAAAATGAATTGATCATAAACCCATGAATACCACAATCAAGTCTGCCAGTGATTCCAACCAAGGTGTAGAATCGGTAAACACTCCTGATTCCTCTGGCACTGGGCTAACGCGGACGCAATATCAACAAAAAATGCAGCGACGCAAAGAGATACAGGAACAACGCCTAGCTAAAGCCTCCAAACAAAAAGGGCTGATTGTGGTTAATACCGGCAATGGCAAAGGTAAGACCACCGCTGGCTTAGGCATGGTCTTGCGTACCCTTGGTCATGGCTACCGAGTTGTGATTGTACAATTTATTAAGGGTGCTTGGGAACCCGCCGAAAAAGCTGCCTTAGAGCACTGGACAGTAGCCACGGATAACAATCCCCCTCAATTAGAGTTCCATGCCATGGGCGAAGGCTTTACCTGGGAGACTCAAGATCGAGAGCGAGACATCGAAAAAGCCCAATCCGCCTGGGATGCCGCCTTAGGGTTTATCCGTAACCCTGACATTAAGCTAGTGCTATTGGATGAGATTAACATAGCCTTGAAACTCAACTATCTAACCATTGAGCAGGTTTTGGCTGGACTAGACGAAAAACCGGCTGATTCCCATGTCATCTTAACCGGTAGGGGAGCACCAGCCGCCCTAATTGAACGAGCTGACTTAGTCACAGAGATGACCTTAGTGAAGCATCCTTTAAAAGAACAGGGGATTAAGGCGCAACCTGGTATCGAGTTTTAATAGTGAGTTTTACTATTAAGTTTTTATTAAGTTTTAATTCTGTTAACCAGGGGAGTAGGGGAGAAATTTTTGAACTATTTCTCAACACTCCACAATCCCCAAGTTTTCTGCTTAATGCTTTGCGATAGTTGTCACACCAATAGCGTGGGTGGTCACAAAAAATTATGGCGTTTTCTGCAAATCAGGTCGCTCTTCTGGTATAATAGCTTTCTCCACTGGACAGACTTCCACGCAAATGCCACAGTCAATGCAGCTAGAAAAGTCAATCCAGTACCAGTCACTCCCGAGGGCATTTTTCCCTGGTCCTGGATGAATGCACGCCACTGGGCAACATTCAACGCAATCAGCAATTCCTTGGCAAGTATCGGTAACAATCGTGTGTGGCACAGTGTTTTCTTTAAGCGCTAGTTGGTCGGATGTGGATCTTTCTTAATTCTATAGTTAGCTAAGTTCCCCCTAGCCAACTCCAACCAATTACTTCCAATTATTGAATTACCAGTGGCAGTTCATGCTGCGTGTCTAGACATCACGACCCCTATCAGTTCGGTTATCTCACTTTGGAGTATCTATCTATTTCCTGATTATTGGGTGATTATTTTAATGGAGGATGTACCTGAGGCTTAATCTCCTAAGCCCCACCAAGGTCCTGTCGTCCCACCAATGTAATCTAGTGACTCTGTCCCTATGATATTGCTATTTTTTCGTCAAAGCAAACAATTGTTGAACCTTTTCACCTTGACCGGGGTCTAAATATGTAATACAATGGAGCTATGTTGAAATCATAATGACTTCGAATTAATCTGATTTAACCATTACTAAAGGGGATTAACCTAAAGACCTCAAACCACCTGCGGGAGGCTGGTTGCTGCCAGGTTAGTAGGAAACTACTACAGGAGTAAGGCTCGATCAGCCAAACCTCCGGACGCTGTGTAAGACCAATCTGTAAATACCTTATATATTATATATAAGTATATATCAAGTATAGATACTTATATAGCTACAGGGGGGCAGCGGCAGATGAAACTGGAATCCATCAACCCCACATCTTCGATTGGGTGGCGGGTACAACACCCACGCTTCAAGAGTAATGAGCTTTAGAGCCTGGTCAACTTGTAGGAGTACCTAAGCTGGGGAAAGCCCCAGACAAAACCTAGAAAAACTTGACTTAGTATAGAGCGTCAATGTTACCCTTAAATCTCTTTCTAACGAAGGAGGTAGGTGGTTAATACCTCTTGTAATAAATGTAAGGCAATCCATGGCGCAATAATCTCAAGGGAAAGAGATTGTAGTTACTTGATGGAGTAAACATCCGCAACAGAATCTACTATACTGCTTGTTTTTGGAGTCACCACTCACCCATGCCCACTTCTAAAACCAAAACCAAAACTACCAAGCCGACCAAGCCGACCAAGCCTACCTTCTCAGCAGATATGGTTCGTACCTATCTTCATGAGATCGGTCGCGTACCTCTGCTGACCCATGAGCAAGAAATTGTTTATGGTAAGCAAGTGCAGCAAATGATGGCACTCTTAGGGGAAAAAGCCACCTTGGCACAGGAGCTAGAGCGCGAACCGACAACTGAAGAGTGGGCTTCGTACGTTAATAAGAGCGAAGCAGAACTGAAAAAAGCCATAGACCAAGGTACTCGTGCCAAGCGCAAGATGATTGAAGCGAATCTGCGCCTAGTAGTAGCGATCGCTAAGAAATATCAAAAGCGCAACATGGAATTCTTGGACTTGATCCAGGAAGGTACCTTGGGCTTAGAGCGAGGGGTTGAGAAATTTGACCCAACCAGGGGCTACAAGTTTTCCACCTACGCCTATTGGTGGATTCGGCAAGCGATTACCCGTGCGATCGCTCAGCAAGCTCGTGCAATTCGGCTGCCTATCCACATTACCGAAAAGCTCAACAAAATTAAGAAAGTACAACGGGAACTATCCCAGACCCTAGGTCGCAATGCTACTCCCACCGAGATTGCTAAAGAGTTGGATTTAGAACCAGCTCAGATTAGGGAATATTTGAGCATTGCTCGTCAGCCCATCTCTCTTGACGTTCGGGTCGGAGATAACCAAGACACAGAGCTGTCTGAGCTGCTAGAAGATGATGGTCTAACACCGGTTAACTACACCACTCAGGAGTCCTTGCGGCAAGACCTAAATCTGCTGTTAGCAGAACTTACCCCCCAACAGCGGGAAGTGCTAGCGCTACGCTTTGGGTTAGAGGATGGCAAAGAGCTGTCTCTGGCTAAAGTTGGTAAGCGACTTAACCTCAGTCGTGAACGGGTACGCCAGTTAGAACATCAAGCCTTAGCACAGCTACGGCGTCGCCATGCTAATTTCCGGGAGTACATCGCTAGCTAGCTAATGGTTGACTGTCTTCCAAGCATGAGTGGTAGCCAGAAACGGTTACCACTTATTTTTTTGTAAAGAAATGTAAAAAACACCGAAATCTCTGTTCTGACCTTTGGAGTATTTCTATAGTCAGAGCAAAATTGACATCACTGTATAAGTTCACCGATAAGTTCACAAAATTTTCACATCAAAACGGGAGAGTGAGGAGGTAAAAAAACCTGGGAGAGCCATTTAAGAAGCAATTTCTAAGTTAACCTGGACGAAAAATTATTCCAAGGGTTGAATAAAAGATGAGTCTGGACTCACCTATTTCAGCAAAAGGTCACCCAGCTATTGCTTGAGCAAGGGTCAACCAATAGCTGGGTGAAAGCTGATAGTCAAGCTTCAGCAAAATTTCAGGCTATGACCAGCGCCAACTGTGACAGTTGATAAACCGATCAACAAAGGAACAAACCAAAGCATAGTTTAGGCTTAAATAGGTTTATAACCTTAAGAGTCAACATAACTCTGGTTTAGGAAAAATTAACTTTTTCTGATTGATTATGGCTTCATCAATTGATGGTCTAAACTCTCAGAATTTTTGCTTAGGGTGTCTTACAGTTTTTTTTTCAAAGGGGGTAAGTATGATGCTTAACCAATTAACTGGATCGTTCTTGTCAGCACGTCAACTGCTAAATCTTAGAAAACTACCCCTGACAAGGCTATTGCTAACGATAGGATTGGTAACTACCTCATCAACTATAGCAACAGCAGCACCTCAACGGCCAGATCAAGCCATTGATACTACAGGTAGAGCGTACACTCAAGCAACGAATCCAAATGCATCAATGCCTGATGATGGCATCTACCTCTATGGTGAATCCTCACAACCAGGACAGATTGGTCAAGAATATCTAGTATTTGAAGCGAATCAGGGCAAGGTGCTTGGTGCGGTATATATGCCTCAGTCAGAGTATAGCTGTTTTTACGGCACCCTAGATTCAAAACAAATGAATTTGACGGTTATTGATCCCTACAACCAAACCGCTTTGTCCCATACCATTTCCCGTGAACAGCGCTCACCCATTGCTATAGTTGGTGAACGGCTAAGCCTTGACCATCGCTATAGCGCTATTACTTATCCTTACCACGTTGGACTAGAAGGATATCAAGCAATTAGTTCTATTAGTGATAGTGACCAGGAAATTTTGAGGGTTTGCCGGGATAACTACCAAGCAAGAGTCACCGAGTGATTAATGCTCCCTAGGACTAATACTAGTTGCTAGGTAATTCAAGGAAAGAATTGACCATTAACAACGTTGGATTAGGTATAAGGCTTCCTGTAGGGAGCATTAAATCAAAAATCCAATCTCTAAAATTTAAATGCTATGCTCATTAAACCCTAAAATTGGAACAGTTACTCATAATCCAGCAACCAAACGATTTAGCTCCGATTGCATTTGATTAGAAACTTGCTGGTAACAAGCATTAACATAATCTTGATCGCGAGCAGCAACACGACCATAACGCTCAAAAACAATCGGAGGGCAAACACGAGTTGTAATAGGTATGGGCAAGGGTATATTGGGTAGAGGACCAATCCCCAATCCCCAAGGCAAACCGAGATAAATTGGGAAAACTTGTGGGTCAAGACCAAATAACCAGGGCATCCCCAACTCGTTTAGTTGTCGTGCCTGTTCATAGCAGTCACCTAAGACAATCAGGGTATCATGGGCACCGTTGGATATAATCGGAACAATGGGAACCTTTTCTCGTAGTGCCAGTTTAATAAAGCCCTTACGTCCAGCCAATTGAATTTGATGACGCTGGCTATGGGGACGGAACACATCTTGGGCACCCCCTGGATAGACTAAGACACTAGCTCCCTTACGAAAAGCAGCGATCGCCATTTGGGGATGAGCCATGATTGCCCCCATCTTTGCCGCTAGCTGCGCCAGGGCTGGATAAATGTGCCAGGCATTGGAATGCATCAGACCATAAACTGGACGCTGGGTGCCAAAGCGGCGAAACCAGTCATACATCATCATCACCATATCAGGGGAAGCTAATCCACCATTGTGGGAACCAACCAACAGCACCTTACTGTCCGGAATGTGCTGCCAGCCATCAGTTTTCACCCGAAAGTAGTAGCGATAAAACCATTCCCACTGGGGCAGATAGGATTTAATTACTTCTGGATCTCGCTCTTCTAAAGACCAACCAAACCGATGCGTCAAGGCTATACTATTGAGTTAACTACAGTTAAATCCTATTCCAAAAAAACCTGAGCTAGAGGTTAAGTTGATCACTAAAAGCTCCTACAAGGGATCCGACTGTATTCGTAAGCATATGCGCGTAGCGCTAATCGCTGTTCGCTGATAGCTTACCTGTATTGTTTATTATACTGTTAATTTAGCGCTTAGTGTATTAATTTCCTCTTGCTCCGGGTCTCGGTCAAAAATGAGTATATATTTCATGTCAGGCATCAGTCTGCGCAGAACTTGTAGATGAGCCTCAGCGTCAGTTCGGCGACGAAAGCGAGCGACAATAATTCGCTGCATTTTAGGAAGTGGCTTGATAATACACCATGGGCTTAGTCGATCGCGGTAGGTCATAACACCCTGCTCCATGATGTTTGATTTATTATTCTGATAAAACTGATAAATAGATTAAATCTTTTTGACTAATACCTACAGTTATAAAACTACAGTTATAGCCGTTAGATCCTTAAGCAGTTGAACGCTTCAAGACAGTGCTTTTAGCGCCTCTACTTTCTAGGGTGATCTGACCACGGTTAGATCACCTAAATAGTCTGCTTGCAGTTGATATGCTTGTATAGATGTCCAACCCTCCGAGGTGCAACTATTGGCCTTATAGCTCTCTAAACCTTGTCAAACATTATCCACTGTTTTATAATCAAATAAGTTAGTAACTTGTTTAACTTCGGAACACTACCGCCCAACGAAGAACTAAAAGCTAAAACAGCTGGTCGTAAGTTAAGCGACGTAAAATAATGGACTGAGTGAAGTTACAGTGCGGTTTGAGAGTAGGCAGCAGAGCCTCCATTAAGAAAATTAGCGCAATGCTTTTGGCATTGCTTTGTCGGCAACAACCATTAGTTTTAACTAATGCTATACCATCGTCCTATCTGCTTGTGAGTAGGTTTGTACAGGTTAAATGTTGCACCCTATCTATAAAAGCAGCTACAGTAGAATGCTGTGTTGCCAAATTGCCGATTTTAATAAAAAAACTTTTGTTATAGCAGTCGCCAGCGATGCAGCGCGGTCTTGGGGAGCCAGTGCGGTCTTGGGGGTTCCCCCCATGAGCAACTGGCGTGGTTTCCCCCACTCGCGCTTTGCATGGCTGACAGGGCAGTTAGGACATCGACATTAGTCTCACACCCTTTGTAAGCGCAAGAGTTTGACTTCTGACTTCTGACTTCTGACTTCTGACTTCTGCTATATCTGTTAGCCATTACCCATTACCCATCCCCAATTTGCTGTTGATGATCAGGACATAGCAAATTCCTAATTACCTGGGGAATCTCCTCAAAATGCTCCAAGAGAAAATCCATCAGGGCAAGATGGCGCAAATCAATTGGCTGGGGGCGGCGATAGTTGTGACCGCTGGAAAACCAGCGCTGAACGGTGGCAGTTGAGCGAGAGCAGATACTAGCGATTTGTTCGTAATTCACATCCCATTTATGATAGAATTGTCTAGGAGTCATACCCAGTTGGCAGTTGCTGTAGAGTTCAATTAGATCTTGCTCTCGTTGAGTTAGAGTCCGGGGAGGGGTTCTATATTGATCATCGAAACGGTATCTCCCAGAGGGAGTTCGTAGCACATTGGGGGATTTCAAATAATTTCTAGGGCCAAGAGCCTCAGTGCAAGTCCAAGAATAGGAATCTTGATAGTTGGTTGTTACCGTACGCTTAGGATGCCGAGGTTCAATGTCTTCTTCCCAAGCGGTGTCAGCAACGATCCAAGCTGCACTAGGGGAGTCTTTGTCAAGCCAGATCAGGTAGCAAATTGCCCATTGGCATTGATGCCTGGCGTAGGCGTAGAAGAATCCAATCACAACACCCCAGTCCATTTGACCGTTTAGAGGTCGCCACCTAATGGGTGAGCCTGTTTGATAACGGGGTGTTGCTTTAGGGTTCCAAGTAGCTGGGGGGTCTATTGATGGTGGCGCGATTTCTGTTTTAATGGGGTCAAACACTATATCTGATTCGACCTCGCGGATGGTATTTAAATAACTGGCTATCAGTTTTCCGGTCAGATTCTGAGTTAGGTGCTGGATGAGGACGGTAGCTAGAGTTTTTAGTTCTGGTTCTTCTATATCCATTGACTCTGCATTGAAGTCGGCATCGCCGTAGTGCTTCAAATGGGACAACAGTTGTGTGATGCCGAATTCGTCTAAGGCTTGCTGATAGGTAGGAGGCTGATCGCTTTTTTCTCTAACTGTTTCTACCATAGGAAACTTGCTGGTAATTACATCAATATTATACTTTTATGTATCAAAAAATACATTTTAAGTACAAATCAGGTAAATTTTGACATCAAATAACAGTTGAACTTATAATAGAGATTATGAGCAAACGTATACAAGTAACCTTACCAGACCGGATTGCAGACGATTTACAGCGATGGGCTGATTACGATGGACGCCCTCTATCGAACCTTGCTGCTTACCTTCTAGAACGTGCTGTTACCGAGGCAAAGAAAGAAGATGTTGAATGGGACAAAGAGTCTTGATCTCCACCAACGGTTGATTACGCCATGAGCCAGAGCGCGCTAATCGTGCTTTATCTTAATAACTAGTATGGCTCTTGTAATCTAAGCTAGAAATATCAGCTTGTAGGGTGGGCAAAAACAGTTTGTTTTTTTGAGTATTCTAGATTAGATTACTTGGCCCACCCTACTTTAATGGGGATTTTTTTTAGACGCAAGTCCCTAATCTAAGCTAGAAATCTCAGTCTGTATAAATTCCAGGATAAGTTTAGGTTGCAACGCCTTAATAATCCTCATTAAGGCGTTGCTGAATACTCTATTCAGCAATGCCTTAAAAGCAAATACTTAAGCCGCAACGTTAATCTTCTGGTAGATTTTCCCTCACCCATTTACGCCAAGCTAAAATCATGGTAGTGTCATCCTGGGTTTCTGCCTGCTGCAAAAACTGATTGATAATCTCTACAGAGAGAATCTCAAAGGTGAAATTGTCCTGACAACGAACATATTCTCCATTTTGCAGCCGGTAAATTTCTACAGTTTGTCCTATATAACGCCAAACTTCAGGCACTCCTATCTGCTTGTAAATCCCAAATCGCCGACTGGATGAACTGGTAATATCGACTTCAATCACCAAGTCTGGTGGAGGATCATTGGCTAAATCTACTGTCCTGCCTTGAATACAGTCAACATTGCCGATGTAGTAGCAAGAGTCAGGTTCTGCACCATGCTCTAAATCCTCCCGATTCAGGGTTGTAGAAGCAAACCCTTTGACCCGAAGATTAAGTTCTTCGGTTAAGGTATTCACCATCCGTTCTAGCAGCTGCTTGTATGTCTCATGGCGATCTGAGGGCATCGTGATTTCTAGCATTCCTTGAGCATAGGCAAGACGCGAGGCTCGATGATCTCCTAAGTCTGCCAATAGCGCCTTGTACGTCTGCCAACTGACGTTTTGTAAGACAATTCTCTGGGTAGTTTTGACAGGTGAATCCTCATCTGAACTAAAAGTACTGGCCATTGATGCAGTGATTGTTGTGAAAATGCGATTGGCCGTAGGCCACGCGGGGCGCGTTCGCACAAATCCTTAACAGCAATGCAGCGCCGACCTGTAGGGGTTTCTCCGATTCGCGACTGCATTAAGACAGCAACTTAATCCAATTGGTCTAGATTAATACCTAACTCACGCAGTCGCGCCGCCAAACGTTCTGCTCGTTGCTTAGCTTGTGCCAACTCCTCGCTTGCTAGAGGAATCAAATTCCCCTTAAGGGTTATCCAGCGTAACCATAATCGAGGGATATCGCGAAAACTGCCACGCCACAAACCTAAACTTAATCCCAACTCCGGCATCAGTAACCTGCCCTGATTTAGCACTGCGGGTTTGTAGTGATCACCAACCAGATCAAACCCTTGTAACTTGTTGGTGTAGCGATGCAGAGGTGCGACCCGTGGCGAATTAAATTACGGGTCAAGGGCACCTAAGCGGTCTTGGGGAGGCAGCGCGGTCTTGGGGAGGCAGCGCCTTCATGCGGGGGTTTCCCCCATGAGCGACTGCCGTGGTCCCCCCCGGAGACGAAACCTTAGACAGGGGAGCCTTTATGGTTGGTAGGTTATGCAAAAAAGGGTTAAAACTTATTGATTAAGGCTCCCCTGTCTTACGGTAACTTCAAACCATGAGCGACTGCCGTGGTTTCCACGGGGCTGAGAAGGTGCGGACGCAGGTTCCTCACACAGAACCAAAACCATGAGCGACTGCATCAAGAAAGGAAGGGAAGTCATAGGTATTGTCGATTGTGAATAACTCGATTTATCGTTGTATATCTTGGTTCCAATAAGAACCTCCTGGTAATTGAGTTAAATAGTCATTAATAAATAAAGGTAAATCCTTTTTTGAATGGAGGTATGTCAAAGCCAGCAAATCTTGAGTTGTTTGCCTGAGCTGAGCTCTATCTACTAGTTTTGAAAGTTGAGCTGGAGTATAGGCACCATTGAGAACCTCCACACTCGCCGTGGAAATTGCTGCCTCCAGTTCATTGTCAATCAATGACTGCCATTGATCAGCATTGATAGTATAGGATTTTTGGTTATCTTTGAGATTCAGTTTTTGGATTTCCCGAATGAAATCACGAATTGAAGCTGCCCAAGAATTTGCCAAACGCTCCTCTACTTGGTTTTTAATCAAGTTAATCAATGCCTTGTTTAAATAGGATTCAATCTGATGCAGAGTTGCGCGTTTAGTCATCTGTTCCAACTCATCTACAATTGCTAAGGCATCTGCGTAGCGTCCCTCTAGGATACTTATTCTGAGATCGATTAATTCTTGAGTCATACCCCAGTCCTCACAGATTTATGGTTCCCTTTAGCCTATCGAAGAAACTGCACAAGTCATCTGGCACGCATATTAACTGAATAAAGTCAATAGCACGGTGCTAGGAAAATAGCTTCGAGGGCAAAAAATAGTTAACGGATCTAAGAGGTTGTCTGAGAAGTCTCATTTGCTACATCCAAGCCCCCGTTGGTCCCCCAATTTTGGGGGACTTCTACCAGCAAATTGATTCTTGTTCCCCCCAGAATTGGGGGGCTAGGGGGGCAAAATTCAGTATCAAAAAACTTGGGAGATATCCTCTAAGCGATGGCAGTATCGGTTAGATGGGTAAAGTGTGGAAAGTGTATAAAACGTGGAAAGTGTGGAAAGTGTGGAAAAATGGGGAGGTGTGAAAAATGTGGAAACTGTGGAAAATGTGGAAAATGTGGGAAAATGGGGAGGTGTGGGAGGTGTGGGGAGATGGGGAGGTGTGGGAGGTGTGGGGAGATGGGGAGATGGGGATAATTTTCAGGGGCTTGTGTAATTAATCCTTGCATCGGCTTTTCCATTAGCCTTTTAGGTATTGGTCAATCCCAAATCCGATGCAAATCCAAGAAAAAACCTGGTAAAACCTCCTGACCAGACAACTCAACAGGATTATCTAATATTTCTACTGTTAAACCCCGTCGATAAACTTCAACTTGGCGTTGTTGGGGATTGATTAACCAGCCTAAATTAGCACCATTTTCGATATACTCAACCATCTTATCTTGCCAAGATTTAAGAGTATCTGAACTAGATCGTAACTCCACTACAAAATCAGGACAAATATTGGGAAAAGTTACTAGCTGTTCATCTGTTAATGTTTGCCAACGTTCTTGACTGATCCAGATTGACGAAAATCTTAACAAGATTATGCTTGATAAAATTCCTAGCAATACAGGTACAGTACGGCAGCAAATCAAATATATACTGATTGGTTCTGCGAGCGCAGTTCCGGTGATAATTTACACACTTTATTCCCTGGGTTACGGGTCGCTGAATGAATGGAGTACACCCCAACCTACTGGAAATTGTGGTGAGGTGATCAGTATGTTGATTCGATATCTGCTACTCGATTAAGATAGCAATTTGCCAGGGATTGAATCCTTGGCTAGAATGGGGGATAATCAGTAAAGTGTAATATTTCTGTGTCCACCACTGGTGGATGTAGATACAGCTAAGCTGTACTGGTGGAATTTTTGTTAATTTATTCGGTCAATGATTGGGGTTAACCAAGACTTGACCGATTTTTTATGAAGGATGAAGGATGAATTTATATTTCCTTGATTTAGAATGGCTATAGGAGACATGATAAATAAAGATCATGGCATATAGTGATTTTACAACCATCTACAAAGTCGAAACGACGTTTAATCTCATTGTTGATGAGGGGAATACTATATTTAATGATATTGCTCCTATCGAGCCCAGTGATCACTTGAAAACGACGCTTAAAGAAAATTTGCCGATCACGAATGCTATAAATACCGAAAAAGCTCGTTCTGAGTTAGTTATTGCTCCGGTTTTACTGGAAGTGCGCCGTCTGCTTGATTTCAAAATCGGTTTTTTTTCTGGCACTGAGTTTAATGTCGATAAAGGAAGTGGATTAAATGGATACTGTGATTATCTTCTTACTGCTTCTAAGGAAATGTATGAAATTCGGACACCAGTTGTCACTCTAGTAGAGGCAAAAAATGAAAATATTAAGGGGGGATTAGGACAGTGCATTGCGGAAATGGTAGCGGCTCAGAGATTTAATCAACAACAGGATCAGGATATTGATGCTATCTATGGAGCTGTGACTACTGGGACGAATTGGAAGTTTCTCAAGTTGGTGAATCAATTGGTGTTTATTGATTTGGATGACTATTATATTAAGGAAATTGATCTGATACTGGGCATATTGGCACATCCTTTTAAGGAGTATCTATAGGATTTTTATAAGAGATGTAAACATAGTCGCGCTTGGGAAAGGCAAGAGGCAAGAAAGTAGCCACTGCATCAAGACATATAGGTATTTTTGGTAATGGAAAGAACTGTCATCGTGTGGAGAAACTATTGTGTTGGTGAGACTGATGGGTTACTCGGCTCTGTTGAGGATTCGCAATAGCTTGCTCTTGGGGTGGAGAAACTATTGTGCTGGTGAGACCGATGGGTTACTCGGCTCTGTTGAGGATTCGCAATAGCTTGCTGTTGGGACAGACAAAACCGACAAAAAAGACTTTTGAGGTGTCAAAAAATCATTTTTGTGGTATACTACACTTCATTGACCATCGTCCTGGACAGACGATGGGGGATTTTTGTTTGGGTAGAAAGTTCTTCTTACCCCATGATTTTTCTTCCTTTATGTGTTGCTTGGGCAGAAGATTTTTCTTCTCCCAGGTTTTTTTATATCTTCTTCACCATTCTTCTACTACCTCAGTTCGATGTCAGAAGTTGGCTGTTTTTTTGAGGAAACAGGAGACAGGAGACTCAATTACAGCAAGTGATCAGAAGACTCCAGAATTTATGGTGATAATCCAGAATTAACCGCAATTGCTGATCAAACTCTGATTAATGACTAATTAACTGGGAAATAATTTATTCTGATTCCTGAGTTCTAGATCAAGTTGGTTATGGGTCGCTCTGATTAAGTTAGTATTCTTGTACTAACTCGACTAACTATAAGCGATCGCAAATCAGCTTCATGTCCGAATCCATGTCAGAATCCATGTCCCAATCCATGTCCCAATCCCAATGGCAAGTCCTAGCGCCACCGGAAATTCCTCAGTGGTTCATCGAAGCTGTCAAATCCCATACTAAGGGCTATTCGGGAGATTATGCTGCTCAACTGCTGTGGCAACGGGGAATACGAGAGGAGAGACAACTAGCTGGTTTCCTCAACCCAGATTTGTATCAACCTACCAGCCCTTTTGATTTTGGACAGGAAATGAAATGGGCAGTAAAACGCCTACTCCAAGCCCGTGAGGCTGGGGCAAAGGTTGCCATATGGGGGGACTTTGATGCTGATGGAATCACGGCTACTAGTGTCCTATGGGAAGGACTGGGACAATTTTTCTGGCAGCACCAACAGCTAAGTTACTACATTCCCAATCGCCTGACGGAATCCCATGGTTTGAATTGTCCAGGAATTGACCAACTGAACGCTTCTGGGGTGAAACTTATCGTTACCTGCGATACTGGCAGCACGAATCTGAGGGAAATTGATTATGCTCACCAGTTGGGAATGGATGTGATTATCACTGACCACCATACTCTACCAGATGACCGTCCGCCAGTAGTTTCTATGATCAATTCTCGCTATTTTGCTGAAACTCACCCTTTATTTCATTTGTCTGGGGTGGCGGTGGCGTATAAGTTAGTGGAAGCGATGTATCAGGTTTTACCTAATATTCCCCAACAACGGTTAGAGGGGTTGCTGGATTTGGTGGCAATTGGTCTAATTGCGGATTTAGTGGAATTATCTGGAGATTGTCGTTACCTGGCACAACGGGGAATTGAACAACTGAAGCAGCAACTGAAAACTCGCTCTCGTCCTGGTATAGCGCGATTGTTACAGTTGTGTAAACGCAGTGGCGATCGCCCGACGGATATTTCTTTTGGACTTGGCCCGAGAATTAATGCTGTAAGTCGGATTCAAGGGGATGCTTCATTTTGTGTTGAGTTACTGACTAGTAAGGATGAGAAACGTTGTGAGCAACTGGCTTTAGAGACGGAACTAGCTAATACCCGCCGTATGTCTTTACAAAAAGATATTACTAAGCAAGTTAAGGATAAACTTGCCCAACTTGATCTGTCTACTACTAATGTGATTGTCCTAGAAGATCCCCAATGGCCAGTTGGTGTTTTAGGCTTAGTGGCAGGTCAAATTGCTCAGGAATATGGACGCCCGACGATTTTGTTAAGTACAGTTTTATTAAGTACTGAAAGTAGCGATAGAGAAAGCAAACTGGTAGAAGCAGGTTTAGAGGATAAACACTCCTATAGTATAGCACGGGGTTCGGCTCGTTCTGTTAATAATATTGATCTTTATGAATTAGTCAATTCCCAAGCTCATTTGTTGCATCGCTTCGGAGGTCATCCTTTTGCGGCTGGGTTGAGTTTGCCAGTGGATAATATTCCTTTATTTAGGGAAGCGATTAACCAGCAGTTGGCACAAAAACTAGGGACGACGGGTGCTTTGATGATGCCAGCCATGGAAGCGGATTTGGTGGTTAAGGTTGCTGAGTTGGGGAAAGCACTATTTGATGAATTGAAACATCTGGAACCTTGTGGGATGGGTAATCCTGTGCCAAAATTGCTGATTAAAAACTGTTGGTTTGAACAGGTTTTGAATCGTAACTCTAAGGATTTGAGAGGGCGAAAAGTACAGTATATCAAAACTAAATTTGAAATTTGGGATGACTCTACGAGTATGGGTTTTCCTGGAATTTGGTGGGGACATTATCAGGATGAAGTCCCTAAAGTTAGATGTAATGCTGTTGTGGAATTAGACTATAATAATTATGAAAAACGTCCAGAAGTGCGCCTCGTTGCTGTGCAACCTTGCCAAGAAAATGATTTTTTCCAATCTTGTTTCCAGGTCTCTAATCAGCTGGATTGGATTTTAGATTGGCGGGGACAAGAGTTAGAGGTTGGCCGGTTGAAGGGTGTTGGCTCTCAAGAGTTACATGTTGGCAAGTTGAAGGTTGAATGTTCTCAAGAGTTACATGTTGGCAGGTTGAAGGTTGTTCGCGAACAACCTACTAACCTTCAACCTCCTAACCTTCAACCTACTAACCTTCAACCTCCTAACCTTCAACCTACTAACCTTCAACCTGATAACTTTCAACCTCCTAACCTTCAACCTCCTAACCTTCAACCTCCTAACCTTCAACCTGATAACTTTCAACCTCCTAACCTTCAACCTCCTAACCTTCAACCTGATAACTTTCAACCTGATAACCTTCAACCTCCTAACCTTCAACCTCCTAACCTTCAACCTCCTAACCGGCAAGGTTTAAGTCCTCTAATGGTTTATGAGTGTCCGACGAGTTGGGATGAGTTACAAGTATGGTGTAGGAGAGCGATACAGGCAGAACGACAATTAGCGATCGCATATCCACGGCCTCAACAACTATCTGCCCAAGACACCTGGAAAAAGTTGCTAGGAATTGCTAAGTTCCTAAGTCGCACCGGTCAATGGGCTACTTTGGTGCAATTGCAGGAGAAGTTGGATTTAAGCGATCGCACTGTTGAGTTAGGACTGAATGCTCTATCAGTGATTGGTTTTGAGGTTTCTTACCAGGACTCGGGGGTACAAATAAGCTGCCATCCAAAAGAGTGGTCTTCCGATTGGCCGTTGGCCACGCTACGCGAGCGGACGAATGTTGCTGGGAATGATGCGATTGCGCTACGCGCACGCTGCGCGAACGCAATATTTTTTGCTGCCATTGAGGAAGAACAGTTCCGACGTCAATATTTTTACCAGGTGCCTCTGTCTACCATTGCCGGATATAGCATGGTTGGTATCAAACAAGATTAGACGTAAGCATTCAGCAATCAGCAATCAGCAGTCAGCAGTCAGCCTTGGCCTTTGGCCACGCTACGGGAATGGCCACGCTATGGGAATGGCTGATCGCTGATCCCTGATCCCTGAGGGCTGATCGCTGATCGCTGATCCCTGATCGCTGATCCCTGATCCCTGATCCCTGAGGGCTGATCCCTGAGGGCTGATCGCTGATCGCTGATAACTGATAGCTGATAGCTAAATGCTTACAATCTGTGACACCTGCTAAACAGTCCACTAAGAAAACACAGACATTCAATTAATTGATACAACCGACTCTCTTTTAAAGAGTATCAACTAATTAAGCCGTCTAAAACTAAGCCAAATTTTTTATAGTTATATCCGGATTAGCCAGATTCAAGTCATCTCAAGGCTTTCAAGTATTTAGATTTTTTTTTAGAACCTGAGGAACCTTTTGTTTATTCCCAACGACTTGTAGAGAAAGGAACAAAAAATTAACGAATTTGAGGAAATAAACAATGCAAGGTTTACTGAAATCTATTTTCACCATTTCTACTTTGGCCGCTACAACAATTGCTCCCGTTTTACTAGGAAATAGTATGGCTTCAGCTAATCCAGGAGCAGATGATCTCAGCGTCAAAGGTACAGATGCTAGCTACATTGGCGTTGGTCTGGCCGCCGGTGTAACTAGTGATGGACAAGGGAATGACCAAAATATTGGTGGTAATATTACAACTCGTCTGACAACTTCAAAGCTTCCCGTTTCTCTACGTGGTGATGTTATTTTCAATGATGATAATACCGCGATTATTCCTAGTGTTTCTTTTGACCTAGGCGTAGCCAAAAATACTAATGTTTTTGCTAGTGTTGGTTACTCTTTTGTGGAAGATGACGGAGACAATACACCCATAGGTAATCAAGATGCTTGGGTGCTTGGCTTGGGTGCTGAAAGCCAAATTGCTAAGGATGTTTTGGTTTACGGTAATACTAAGGTAGGTCTTAACGCTTACGAAAATAGTTCAGGTGAGTCTGTCAGTGTTCAATTGGGTGCAGGCTATCGTTTCTAAACTTAGTATGTCCATTGTCAAAGGGAAAGGATGAAGGATGAAGGATGAAGGATGAAGGATGAAGGATGAAGGATGAAGTATAAAGGATGAAGTATAAAGTGTCAAATACTTCAACTGAGGTGACAACAATCCTCTTGTGCATCTACTCGCTTGAGCGAATCTACTCGCTTCAACCTTCCTTCAACTCTTCCCTTTCCTCTTTCCCGGTATCTGCTTCAATCACACTGAGTGGGTTTAGATAAATTTTAGGATTTATAAAGTTATCGATCCAATGGGCAACGGTAGTATTAGGATCTAATCATTAACCGTAATCCCGAGCGATTTATCGGGAATTATACTTATTCATCTTTTTAGATCCGTCGAACCAATGGTTGTATCTCAGACTCCTAAAGCCCGCAAACCCTCTAAGATTGAAGGAATTAAAGAACGCAGTAACTTCTTGCGTGAGCCGGTGGCAACTGAATTGCTACAGGATACTACTCATTTTACAGAAGACGCTATTCAAGTTCTTAAGTTTCACGGGTCTTACCAGCAAGACAACCGAGATAACCGGGTCAAGGGTCAGGAAAAAGACTATCAGTTCATGCTGCGCACTCGAAATCCTGGAGGATTTATTCCACCAGAGCTTTATCTGACTCTAGAGCAGTTGTCAGAAGAGTATGGTAACCATACCCTACGAGTAACTACCCGTCAGGGTTTTCAGATTCATGGCATTCTCAAAAAGAATTTGAAAGCGACAATTGCGGCAATTGTCCGCAATATGGGGTCAACCTTGGGTGCTTGTGGAGACCTCAACCGCAATGTTATGGCTGCACCAGCACCATATAAAAATCGACCAGAGTATCAGTATGCTTGGGAGTATGCTGATCGGATTGCTGACTTACTTACCCCTCAAACCGGTGCCTATTACGAGATTTGGCTGGATGGGGAAAAGGTAATTAGTGCTGAGGAAGCTCCGGAGGTGAAAGCAGCACGGCAGCGCAATGGTAATGGTACTATTTTCCAGGACAAAGAGGAACCAATCTACGGGGAACACTATATGCCCCGGAAGTTTAAGTGTTCCGTAACGGTTCCCGGGGATAACTCGATTGATATCTATACCCAAGATGTGGGGTTGGTGGTAATTACCAACGACCAGGGAGAACTGGAGGGATTTAATGTTCTGGCTGGTGGGGGTATGGGTCGTACCCACAATAAGGAAGAAACCTTTGCTCGTCTAGCTGACCACATCTGCTATGTGGAGAAAGAGGATATCTACGACTTGGTTAAGGCAATTGTGGCAACTCAACGGGATTATGGCGATCGCGTAAACCGCCGTCATGCCAGAATGAAGTACCTAATCAATGATTGGGGTGTCGAGAGGTTTCGGGAAAAAGTAGAAAGCTACTTCGGTAAAACCCTGGCACCGTTTAAGCCCTTACCCCCATTTAAGTACGAAGATTATTTGGGTTGGAACGAACAAGGAGACGGAAAGCTATTCCTGGGGATATCGATTGAGAATGGTCGGGTCAAAGATGAAGGGGATTTCCGACTCAAAACAGCTCTGCGGGAAATTACTGAGAAATTTGCCCTACCGATGCGGCTGACTGCTAACCACAATATAATTCTCTATGAGATTGACCCCACCCACCAGCAAACCCTGAATCAGATTCTCGAACAGCACGGTATTCAAGTTACTCCAGAAGGAATTGAACCGTTAGTGCGCTACTCCATGGCTTGTCCAGCTTTACCTACTTGTGGTTTAGCGATTACCGAATCAGAACGGGCGCTCCCTGGCATGGTTGAGCGGATTCGGTTACTGCTGGACAAATTGGGGTTAGAGAAGGAATATTTTGTGATCCGAATGACCGGTTGTCCCAATGGCTGTGCTAGACCGTATATCGCAGAGTTGGGATTTGTCGGTAGTGCACCAAAGGCTTATCAAGTGTGGCTGGGAGCTTCACCAGATCAAACTCGGTTATCACGAGCCTATGTCCAGAAAATGCCAGAAAGTGAGCTGGAATCTTTCTTTGAACCAATTTTTGTGCAGTTTCGGCAAGAGCGCAAACCAGAAGAGAGTTTTGGGGATTTTTGCGATCGCATTGGCTTTGATGCCCTTCGGGAATTTTCTGCTAACTATGAGCTAGGTAGCGGTATAGTTAATCCAGATGCCAAGCTAGCAAGTAAGAAATCCTCAGCTAAGAAATCTTCTACTGCTAAAAATCGCCGTCGAATTAGCATTCCCGAAGAAGTCCATGCTCGTCTTAAGGAAGCTGCTGCTAACCAAGGGAAAAGTATGACGGAGTTGGCAGCAGAGGCTCTGAAAGCTTATTTGCCATAACTAGGTTAGCAGGTTTAAGGCTGTCTGTCAGAATGTAGAATGCATAATTTAGAATGTAGAATGTAGAATGTAGAATGCATAATTTAGAATGTAGAATGTAGAATGCAGAATGCAGAATGTAGAATGCAGAATGTAGAATGTAGAATGTAGAATGTAAGCAGGTACACAAAATTAATTACACATTTCAAAAAACTCAAAGGCTTACAATGTAAGGGTTACAGAGATGGCGAGTAGGTAATTAATCCTGCGATCGGTGCTTATAATTCTAAATTCTAAATTCTAAATTCTAAATTCTAAATTCTAAATTCTAAATTCTAAATTCTAAATTCTGAATTCTAATAAATTCTAAATTCTAAATTCTAAATAGTTAGGGATGATATGAATTGGTAGCAAGAGCAGTAGATACTTGTTGGATTAGAGCTTCTTGGGTAGAGGAGTTATCTAAAACTAGATCAGCAAGTTCTATTTTTTGCTGGAGGGGGAGTTGGCTGTTGATCCGGGCTTGAGCTTGTTCTTTAGAGATGCGATCGCGTTTCTGGATCCGTCTGAGCTGTTGTTCTGGTGAGCAGCTGACTACCCAGATTTCTGTCACTAAGTCTGTCATCTTAGCTTCAAATAGTAGAGGGATGACTAATATCACTGTCGGAGCAACTAGCGATGCAGCGCGGTCTTGGGGGTTTCCCCCACTCGCTATTGCATCAAGAAAGGTATCGAGTTCAGATCGGAAGCGATCGCGTACATAAGGATGGATTTGTTGCTCTAACCACTGTCGCTCAGTTGGGTTACTAAAAATTATCTCTCCTAAGCGTTTACGGTTCAGGGTACTGTCACTGTGCTGCACTTGTAAACCGTAGCGCTGATAAATCTGTTTCAGGATTGGTGAATCTGGTTGTACTGCTTCTCTGGCATAGATATCCGCATCTAAAATTGGTAGCCTGTAGGTATCAGCCAGGTAATTCGATACGGTGGTTTTTCCCGTAGCGATACCACCGGTTAGACCAATGATGCGTTTTTGATTCATGGGCGTTAAGTGTAGAATCAGTGGTTAGATCAGGGATGCGATCGCACCTGTTGGTCACAAATCCGTGCTACCAGGTGGTGGGTTACCACCCAATTCCCTTCCCCTAACTTACCCTAAAGTAGCTGAGGGCTGATATCAGATCAGGATGATTACCCTTAATCAAAATCTCCCCCATCTCCCACACTCCCCGCGCCCGGGCCCCACACTCCCCACACTTCCCGCGCCCGGGCCCCTAGATTATAGACCTCTCCAAAAACTTGAAACTTTCTCAGGCACTGCTTTTCAGCGATCAAATTGACCAAGTCAATTTTACGTTGAATTAACGCTATAATAAGCTTAAGAAGCTATTGATGTTAATTTAGCACTAACTCCTAGGCCGGGGAACCCGGCCTAGGAGGCGCGCACCTTCGGGTCGCACCTGAAGATGCAGCGCATCCCTATTACCTATTACCTATTACCTAAAATCCCGAAATTGTGTACCTCATAGCTATGAGAATTGCTATAAGCTGATAGCTGATAGCTGAATGCTTACCCAAGATATCAGTTCAATCGGAGTCCTTGTGGCTCCGATTGATTATTTGCAAAAATCCCCAACCATAAGACCTTAATCAAGACGTTATGTCCAAAAATTAAAGCTGATTCTATTGACTTTTTGGGCTGAATAACTAAAGATAAATAATTAAGGATGGTATCAGCTATCAGCTATCAGCTATCAGCTGTCAGCCGTCAGCTGTCAGCCATTATTTTTTTTGTTAATTTTTTCTTTAAAATAACTATGCCATTTTTATTAAGTTTTAAAAATGTTTTCGAGTACCTGATTGACCAGGGAATCTGTACTGAACAGGAAAAAAGTCTGGGTAAAATTGAACCAAAGCCTGCGAAGAACTTTAATTTGCTCCTGACCTTACCAGAAGGTCGTAAGCTCCTAGTTAAACAAGAGCCTTACCACCAAGACGGTGAAACCGTAGGTGAGTTTTTGAAGGAATGGCGCTCTCAAGAGTTTTTACGACAATTTCCAGAGGTGAGTCACCTGGGGTCTTGGCTACCTGAGGTTCTCCATTTCGATCCAGATAATTCCATTATTGTTTTTAACTACCTGAGTGACTATCAAGACCTAAGCGAGTTCTACGGTAAGGAGAATGTCTTTCCGAAAGCGATCGCTAGCTCAATTGGAGCCATGGTAGCTAGTATTCATCGTGCAACCTTGGGTGGTCAGGACTATCAGGACTTTTTCTCGGAAAAATCAGCAGAGCCATCCCCTGATCAGGCTCAGAATCTGAGTAAGGATTTGGAACGGATTGGTCCGGAAATATTTAGTCAAGTACCCGTAGATGGTCTGAAATTCTTTGCCCTGTATCAGCGCTACGATAGCCTCGGAAAAGCGATCGCTAAACTGAGTAATAGTTTCGATGCTTGTTGTCTGGTTCACAATGACCTGAAGTTGAACAATATCCTTTTACCCAACGATTGGGAGCAAGCAACGTCAGCCCCAGAGTCAGATGGCATCGTTCGACTTAGACTAATTGACTGGGAGCGCTCTAGTTGGGGAGACCCAGCCTTTGATTTAGGCTCAATTATCACCAGTTACCTGACCATCTGGCTAAGTAGTCTGGCGGTTAGTAAGTCGATTGATATTGAAGAAGCATTGAATCTAGCTATGACTCCCCTGGAACAGATCCAACCTTCCATAGCTGCCCTGATTCGGACTTATTGCGATCGCTTTCCAGAAATTTTAGAGCGCTATCCTAATTTTTTGCAGCGGGTGATGCAATTTTCTGGTCTAGCCTTGATTCAAACCATCCAGTCCATAATTGAGTACCAGAAATCCTTTGGCAATACAGGGATCTGTATGCTTCAAGTAGCTAAGAGCTTGTTATGCCGTCCAGAAGCATCGATCCGAACAGTTTTTGGTATCGAGGAATCAGAACTGATTGGTCTTAATCAGATCTTGCACCAAGTTTAAAATTGGTAGGGAATAGGGAATAGGGAATAGGGAATAGGCAATAGGGAATAGGCAATAGGCAATAGGCAATAGAGAACAGGTAAAAAAAACATGTGTGCCTCTTTTGGCTAGAAACCGCTAGATAGGGTACCTAAATGAATTGTGATAATTTTTGTTACCGACTGCCGACTGCCGACTGCCGACTCCCTACTCCCTACTCCCTACTCCCTACTCCCTTTGCTATAACAAATAGACATCTCCAAAAATTAACCTCAAACCCTTGCACTGCCTGGGTCAAAACCGAGTTTCTGGAGATGTCTAATAACAATTTTCAAACCACAAAACTATGCAATTACTTGAATCACTACCAAATCAACTGCCAGATGCTGTACCGGAGCAGCTGCGAACTGCACTAGAAGACATTGTCAACCAGCTTGAGATTCAGAAGTCCAACTTCTCTATTCGCCATCGAGATTACAAACCCTTGGAACTTCCAGCTGAGGTAGTAGAACGCTTTGGGCAATTGCCCTTAGATTTGCAAAAAAAGTATCTGAGTTTGCAACTGCGGAGTTTTCTCTACGGGCTTTACTACAACGGTTCGCTAAAAGATGGTCTAGCCCTCAATGGCGATTCAGATGACCTGACCCTGCACCAAAATTTAGAAAACAATACTTACCTGGGGATAGACCTAAAATTCTACCAGCGATTGGATGAAAGCAATACCGGTGAAGGCTACTTTGACCCGGATTGGTTGGTGCTAAGGCAAGAAAGTGATGGCACTCTGGCAGTAAATAAGGGGGGTTTAACTCTACATATCGAGCCGGAGGAGCATTTACAACCAGAAGCACAATCTCCCGCAGTTGGGGACGACGTTGCGGTGTTGCTACCTCCGAATCTAGTACAAAACGGATTCTATATGGCAGTGGGTAATCTCGGTACCTATGACTATGGGCATCCAGATAGTGAAGGGGAAATTGTCCGCATCTACTTCAACTTAACCGCTGAAGGTGCAGTGGCGGTAATGGGTAGCCTGACGCAACAGTTAAATCAAATCTCGGTGCCATTCTCTTTTAAGGTTCTCTATAATCCTGAGGATTACAACCGCTACGACTCAGGAGTACTCTACTTTGACAACAACGACTATGAAGCAGTGCGGTTAGTGCTTCGGAAGGTTTATACAGAACACCAATCCCATTTTAAGCCAGAAGTACCCCTGTTCACCAAATTCCTAGCGCCAGGATTGGGGTTAGCGGAAGAACCAGACCAGAAATTTGCTGACCAAGAAAGTTTTGGCATGAACCGCTGTCAAATTGTTGCTAATGGCTTATTGGAAGCTCACCACAAAGGAGACGATTCTCCAGAAGCTCGCATGGCAGCAATTCTGCAAGAATTTTCTCTGTTGGAGATTGAATTGCAGCACTGCTACCTAAATGCCAAATCTGAAGACATCTATACTCCGTTAGAGTTATGAAGCTAACTGATCTGACAAGCACCCTGACCGCATCCCCTGCTCAAGACACGGTTTCTGCTAGAGTTAAATCTAGAGTTAAATTCCCAAAATCAAATTTACCTTTTTACCGCAAACTAGGACGCACTGACTTAACCGTGAGCTGCCTGGGATTAGGTGGTGGGGGACACATTTCTAGTGAGGATACTCTCTACGCCTTTGACCAAGGAATCAACTACTTTTTCTACTCCAGCGATCTACATCACTATCTCTACAGTTCTATGGCTGGGGCGCTGCGCCAGCTGTGTGGAAGGGGTTCCTCAGTTCGAGAGCAGGTAGTTCTGGCAACGGTAACTTACATGACCAGGAGTCCCGATGCCATATTGACTTATCTATACGATCAGTTTGTAGACTTGGGAATTGACTACATTGATATATTTTTTTGGGGCTGGATTGATGCTGACAATGGGGATAATTTCGAGAAATGTTTGAATATTTCTAACGATCTGCGCGGTCCAAATACAGTTTATCAGCGCACCATAGAAAGAGTATTTGAAACCTCAGAACGTCTCAAAAAAATGGGTGCTGTGCGCTATATTGGTGCGTCATTCCACGACCACGATCTTGCCCGAAAGTGGCTAAATAGCCCTTTATTAGATGTGGTCATGGTTCGCCATAATGTTGCTCACCGCACTGCTCAGCAAAAGGTCTTTGCGGATCTAGCTCCCGAAGACCCCCAGCGACCGGGTATTGTGACGTTTAAGTCAGCTGGAATGCAGACTGTTCTTTGGACTCCCCCGGAGGATCTACCAGAAGACTGCTGGACACCTTCAGTACCAGATTTATATCGCTACTCTTTAAGTCAGAACTGTGTGGATGTTGCCTTGGCAGGTTTGACTTGTCGTGAAGAAGTTGATGCAGCGATCAAAGGCATTCAGAAAGGAAAACTAACCCAGGCTGAAGTAGACTATCTCAATCTCTATGGCGATTTACATCGCAATCGGATCAATATCGAAGAAATTCCACCTGAACACTTGATTTACCAACCTGAACCTGTTGTTATTTATAGATGAGAGGTCAGCTATCAGCCGTCAGCTGTCAGCCGTTGGTCTTTTGCTGATAGCTGATACGCGACACGCTGATACGCGACACGCTAATAGCTGATAGCTTACAGAATTTATACTGTTAAACTACACAATTGATTAATCACAAAAAGCCATGACACAAACGACAGAAACCTTAGAAAAACCGGTAGTAGTAGAAACTTCCCCAGTCACGGATGCAGATATTATTGCTTACCTGCGCCGTTCCAGGAAATTTGGTGAAATTGCTAGCTTAGCTGAACAAGATGCCTTGATTTTGGATGTGTGTGAGGAACTTAGTATTACAGTTTCCGATCAGGAATGGCAAGCGGCTGGAGATGCTTTTCGTTTAGAGCACAAGTTGCTAGGGGTTACTGAAACCAATACTTGGTTTTATGAGCAAAAGATTACTGTAGAAGAGTGGTCTGAAGGCATTAAAGTCGAGCTGTTGACGAAGAAATTAAAAGAGCATCTGTTTGGAGGAGCTGTCGATGGTGATTATATTAGCAATCGCGAAAACTATAGACGAGTCGCCCTCTCTCAAATTCTTGTGGTTGACCTAGCCCAGGCTTTGAAAATAGTTAAAGCACTCCGCTATGACAACGCTTCTTTCTGTGCTTTAGCACTGGAACACTCGAAGGGCAAACAGTCCCAAGAAAATGGCGGTTTTGTGGGGATTCGCTTTTTAGTAGAACTTTCCCAAGACATTGCTAAAGGGATTTATGACGCTAAAGAAGGGGAAGTGATCGGACCGATTCAAACTAAACTTGGCTATCATATCCTCAGAGTTGAGAAGTGGTTTCCAACGGAACTAAATGAATCAGTTAGAGAGGCAATTTTAGAATCTCTATTTCAGAATTGGTTACAGGAGCAAAGCCAGACTAATCCTGTAGAAAATTCGTAAGCATTCAGCCGTCAGTTATCAGCAGTCAGTAGTCAGCTGATACCTGATTACTTACAAATAAAGCACATGAATCCTGGCAATTAAGGAGTAGCTAAGGAGTAGCTGAAGTTAAGCAAAAGGGGGTTAGTAAAAAAAACAATGTTATCTAAGATACCTGTTTTCCTAGCATTAGCTGTTAGTGGGTTTAACTTAGTTAGTGGGTTAGATACTATTTGGCTTGAGCCAGTTAAAGCACCAGTTGTTAGTCAGCTTAATACCATGAGTGTTCAAGGTAGTAGTGTTTTGAAAACGGAAAGCAGAAAACTTAGCCCCTTTACTGGGATTGACGTTAGTGGTAGTTATGACATTGAAATTGTTATTCAGCCAACTACCAATCTTGAAATTAGCGGTGATGATAATATTTTGCCCCTAATTATTACAGAAGTCAGGGATAATACCCTATTCATTTATCCTGAAAAAAGTATTTCTCCTAAAACCCTCTTAACAATTAAAGCATCTAGCCAAAATATCGAGCAACTATCTAGCCATGGCGCTAATTATGTGAAAATTTACAATGTCAATAATCAGCGGTTAGAGATTGAGAAAAATGGTAGCGGCAAGACTGAACTATATGGCAATACGAAAGAGCTATATCTAAAGGTATATGGAGCCGTTGATGTCAATGGTAAAAATCTTTCCTCTACAAAAGCTAAGGTTGACCTATTTGGTGCTTCCCAAGTAGATGTTTATGCAACTGAAAAGCTTACTGCTAATGTATTTGGGTTAGGAAATATCAATTATTACGGCAATCCTAAAAACGTCATTAGAAACATATTAGGATTAGGTTCGATTACTAAAAAATAAGTACGTAAGCATTCAGCCGTCAGTGGTCAGCCGTGAACTAAAAGCTCACGCTACGCGAACAGCTTAAAATAAACCTCCTTCGTGGCACAGGCTTCGACGCTGGGACTTAACTCAGATTAAACGAATGCTTACCTCTTTTATTCCATAGCTGATACGCGACACGCTAATAGCTAATAGCTAATAGCTGATACGCGACACGCTGATAGCTGATAGCTTACATAAGTACTAAGGAGTAAAAACGATGATTTTATCTAGAATTAGTTTCTTTGATGGCAGTGACGATAGCTTTTTTTCTGGATCTGAGTCTGGCATCAAGCTAGAGGAATTTAATCCTCTTTCCTTTTTGGAACCTAGAGTCGGCATTTCTTCGTTGAATAGGAGCTTTAATCGAAATCAGATTTCTGAAGAGAGAAGCAATGACATTCTGACTAGCACGAGTGGTAATAATTCCTTTTCTGGAGGAGAAGGTGATGACATTCTTGTAGGTGGAACAGGAAATGATACTCTTGATGGTGGAGAAGGTAACGACATTATCGCTGGCCTGAGTGGAGATGACTCGATTTCTGGCGGGTTAGGGGATGACACTCTCACAGGTGGAGGTATTTCCTTGTCTCAAGACGGTAACTCTACTACTATCAAGGTCATTGATACCAGTGGTATTGATACTCTTAGTGGTGGGGAGGGAGCCGATAGATTAGTGCTAGGGGGAAAGTCTCAATTTTTCCCTGAAAGTACTGTGATTCAGTATGATGAAGCAGGGAATGATGACTATGCTCTGATTACGGATTTTGATACTGGCGAGGATGTTATTCAACTTGGTGGTTCTAAAAGTGATTATCGCTTGGATTCATCGCCGATTGGTTTACCGTCAGGTACAGGGATATTCCTAGGAAATGAGCTGATTGCTATTGTCCAAGGGAGTTTAGAGCTGGATCTTAGTGCTAGCTATTTTGAAGGTTCGGAAGTTTAGGTAGAATTAAGAATTAAGAATGTAGAATTTAGAAGGCAGAAGCCAGAAGCCAGAATGTAGAATGTAGAATTTAGAAGGCAGAATTTAGAAGGCAGAAGCCAGAAGCCAGAAGCCAGAATGTAGAATTTAGAAGGCAGAAGGCCGAATGTATAATTCTTAATTCTCAATTCTCAATTCTTAATTCTCAATTCTTAATTCTTAATTCTTAATTCTTAATTCTTAATTCTACATTCTTAATTCTACATTCTTAATTTTTTTTCAAAACCCTTGACAATCATTTTTATAATCATTACAATAATCATTGTAAACGTAATTAAGTTTTTTAGCCATGTCTACAGAATTTATTCCGAATCACAACAATAATCCCAAGAAACAACGTATTAAGTACATTAAGGGCTCTCCTGAAGCAGTAACCAAAACTATTTACGGCCTTTGCGCACTCGGGTATGGGTCGGTTTCCGACTGGAGCCCTTTGCAACCGACGGGCATTCCGGGGCAAGTAATTAGTTTTGCAACCAAGTATCAAACTTGGCGTTAATAGGTTAAATTTATGGGGGGGTTTCCCCCCCGGTCTGGTCCGGTAGGATCACATCCGGATTGATTCGGAAACTGATAGACAAGACAATTGCGTTTACAGTATTGAAATAGCCGTGGATAGTATTTCTACGGCTATTTTTTTTTGTAAGCTATCAGCTTAAGCGCTACGCGCACGCTACGCGAACAGCTATCAGCTATCAGCTATCAGCTTAAGCGCTACGCGCACGCTACGCGAACAGCTATCAGCTATCAGCTATCAGCTTAAGCGCTACGCGCACGCTACGCGAACAGCTATCAGCTATCAGCTTATGATTGGGGCTACACCTATGGTGGGCAGTGCCTAGTAACGGGCTTTGTCAGCTGATTTGTATCAAGCACTGCCCACCCTACATGAACTAAAATCAATTAAATTGATCGTAATGACCACCTATTGCAAAAATATAAACATAGTTATCATCAAATTTGTAAATAAGGCGATCTTTTTGAGAAATTATTCTTGACCACAACCCCGATAAATTATGTTTTAACGGTTCAGGTTTTCCCATTCCTTTAGCGGGATCGTCTCTCAGCATTTCTTTGATGATTTTACAAAGGGTTTGATGGAGTTTTTTGTCTTTTTTACGAAGTTCTTCGTAATTTTACCAAGTTTTGCCCTCAAATACTAAGGATATCATCTAGTTCTTCCTGATTGGGAGAGTAGCCTTTATTTTGGGTATGGGTAGCTTGAGAATGGTTAATCTGTTCCATTAAATGGCTATTTTGTAATACATACAAGGTTTCTTGTTGTTGTTCCAAATCTTCGGCACTAATAATAATAAAGTATCCCTGATTGGGATCGGTTATTTTGAGGGTAGTATGGTGATTGATGACTTGTTTAATAAAGTCTTGGATGTTAGTTTTAAATTGCTTGATAGGGATAGAGTTCACTGTTTTTTCCTCATTTATACTTAAGTATAGCAGGTTAATATAGCGGTTTTAAATTAGGTGAGGTAAAAATTTGTTGGTGTTAGGGAGTAGGGAGCAGTAAAGTCAGAAGAGGGAAGAGAGAAAAAATTATGTGTACCTGATTAGGTAACAAAGCGCTATATTTCCTTGAGTTGCTTGTAAGCATTCATATCAAGTCCGGTTGAATATCCATAATAAAAGTTTATCGAAGGCAGCTATGCTGAAGTAAAAGAGTAAGGTTTCAAGGTAATGGTGCGATGCGCTACGCGCAGCCAAAGGCGATTGACCTTAGGTCACGCTTCGCTTCATCGCAACGGTAGAAATCGGTTTCAGCTACAACAACCTATTCCTGGATGTCTTTCTGAAACAGTTTGTAGGTTAATAAACACTGCTTTATTGTGTTTATTAAGAAATATTGCTAGTTTATTGACAAAAACTGCTTATTGTAGTTTTTTACTAAAACTAAACTTCCCTAGTATAGATGCAATCGCTTTTAGCGCAGCAAAGCTGATTGCAAGGGCAGGACGGTAGCAGGGTTGTGAGGGAGCCTATGTGCCATAGCTTATTTATTCACACGTAAATATTTCCGGAATCCTGATTTATTGACTGTAATCTGTACTAAGAAGCGATGCAACATTCACTTCAACATCAAATGAATTGTGATAATTTTTGTTCCCTACTCCTTACTCCCTGTTCCCTTTCGTATATATGATGATCGCTGATGAAAGCTAAAGAAGTTCTGAGACTATATACAGCAGGAGAAAGGGATTTCCGTAGGAAAAATCTTAGAGGTGAGTCATTCCAGGGGGAAGACCTTTCAGGTGCAGATTTTAGTGAAGCTGATATTAGAGGGGCTAATTTTAAGAATGCTATTTTAAGGGAAACTCAGTTCTGTAAGGCGAAGGCCGGATTACAAAAACGGTGGGTAATTGTTCTTCTATTGCTTTCATGGGTAATCTCAGGAGTATCAGGAATTACCAGCGTATTTGGTGGGGAATTAGTAGAGCCAATATTTAGCTCTAACGACGTGGCAGAGCAAGGTTACAGTTGGATGATTTTATTTGTAATAATTGTCTTATTTGCTATTATCATTCGTCAAGGTATCCGAGGATCCTTAGCCGTAGCCTTAGCCTTAGCCGGAATCTTCGCCGGAGCCGGAGCCTTAACCGGAGCCGAAGACTTAGCCGGAGCCCTAGCCTTAGCCGTAGTCGTAGTTTTCGCCGGAGCCATACTCTTCGCCGGAGCCGTAGCCGGAGCCAGAGCCGTAGCCGGAGACGTAGCCGGAGCCGTAACCTTTCAGGTAGCCGTACTTTTAGCCGGAGCCTTAGCCGGAGCCGGAGCCTTAGCTGTAGCTGTAGCTGTAGGTTTACTTGGTACTTATCTGGGCTGGCGTGCTCTAAAAGGGGATCCCCGAGATGCCTCGATTCTGAGTATTGCTATTGATTTGGCTGCTATAAAAGGTACCAGTTTTTACAATGCGGACCTAACCGATGCCGATTTTACGGGAGCCATCCTCAAAAGTACAGATTTAACAAAGGCTACTCTCACTCGTACGTGTTGGCAAAATACTGCTAAGCTTGACCGAGCTAGACTAGGAACAAGCTACCTTCAAGATCAAAAAGTTAGACAATTGCTGATAACTGGAGAGGGACAAGATAAAAACTGGGATGGCCTCGACTTAAGAGGTATTAATTTAAAGGGAGCTAATCTACAAGATGCTAGCTTCATTGGAACAGACTTAAACCGAGCTAACTTAGAAAATGCTAATTTATCCAGAGCTAAGTTAGTTCAAACGTTACTAGAAGGAGCAGATTTAACCGGAGCCACCTTAACGGGAGCGTATATCGAAGATTGGGGAATCAGCAATACTACTAAACTACTTGAAATTGATTGCGATTATATTTTCCTGAAACTACCTAGTAAAAATGATCCAGACCCTAAACGTCGTCCTGCTGACCAAGAGAGAAACTTTGAACCAGGGGAATTTGCTAAATTAGCTCATAAAATTCCTAATACTGTTGATTTAATTTTTAAAGATGGTATCGACTGGCAGACTTTTCTGAAAACTTTTCAGGAGCTTCGAGTGGAAAGCGATACAAGCCATACAGAAGAGCTACCAGTCATACAGACAATGGAAAATAAAGGTGACGGTGCTTTTGTTATTCGTGTCAAAGTCCCTGACAAAGTTGATGAAGCTGAATACGAGCGAAAATTTTGGGCAAAATACAAGCCAATGTTAGAGGCTAAAGATATAGAGATAAAGTTTTTATATGAACAAATCAAAGATAAACGTCAAGAAATCAAAGATAAACGTGAAGAAAATACTGAATTACTAGGAATTGTTAAAACAATGGCAGATAAAGAAACTACTAGAATTGATAATATTGACATGCGTAATCAGTCTAATGCCAAGTTTAACATTGGTGCTAACTATGTCGAAAAAGGTGAATATGTTAGTAGTCAGGAAAGCAATGCTAAGCAAAATAACTACGAAGCACCTGACAAAAATCTAACGGAAGCAGCAGCAGAAATCCAGCAACTTCTGGAGCAACTATCTCAGAGTAATCCCACTAGTACTGAGATTGAGAAGTTAACAGTTGTAGCGAGGGCTGCTGAGGAAATAAAGAATAACCCTACCCTCAAAGCTAAGGTTATCAATGCTCTTAAATCAGGAGGAGTAGAAGCTTTAAAGGAAGCCATAGACCATCCCTTAGTTAACATTTTGATGGCTATGATTGAGGGATGGATAGAGGCTTAGCTATAAAAAACTAAATATAAGGTCAATAAAGCAGATGAGCAAAAATACCTTAACCCAAGAGCAATGCCAAGAATTAATACAACTGCTTTCCAAACGGAAAGATAAGCTGGACGGAAGAATTACCAAAAATAATAGCTTAACCCAAGAGCAATTAGAAGAATTAGTAAAACGGCTTTCCAAACGTAAAAATGAGCTGCATGGAAGAATCCCCATTACAGCGGTGATGGATAGTTTAAGGGACTTAGAACTATCTGATCTACTTCTTGAAAGTGATATTTATGAGGTGTGTGAACCAATGGATAGAGAATCGAAAATCAAGACATGGAAAAACTATTTTAATTTTGCCTTAATACTAATCATTTTGACAGCACCATTATTTACATTTGGAGGGTATAAAATCCGAGAATTTATTGTGGCTAATTTTCCGGAATTAGTAGGAATAACAAGCAATAATAGTGATTTTAATATACAAGTCAATAATCTACAAAATGAACTAAAAAAACTAGAAATCGAAAATGATAAACTAGAGAAAATAAATCAAGAACTAAATGCTAAAATCGAAAACGTTCAACCTCTTGTTGTTCCTTCTCCAGTAATTTCACCAACTCCGACAGTCGCAACCACTATACTTACTCAAAATCCAGCAAAATCAGTTAAACTTGAAGGTATTATATATAAATTTAAAAATTGCCAAAAATCCTTAAATGTAAATTCAAGTACTCAATCCATAAGTTGTGCTATATTAATTACAAGCACTAAAGAAAATGTTCAGTTGCGTTTATATTCCAATCGCACTTCTTCTCAAAGAAGTAGACTATTGGATCAAGGTAAAGAATATGTAGCCACAAAAGTTGAATTTGGTACATACAGTAGTAATCGCATAGGTTATGTAAAAAATAGCTTGATTAAGGATGTACCGATAGAAGCCATTATTGATTTTGATGGAGTTCCACTAGAATTAAACCAGATAGATATCCTGCAATTTACATCCTATTTAGAGAGTTCTTATTACAAAGGTAAACTCAATACTGAATTACGTAATTTGCCGGTTATTCCGGAAAAATAGAAATTATCTAATTTACAAATAGGTTATAGCGGTTTTTAATTAGGTGAGGTACAAATTTTAGGGTTTTAGGGAACAGTGGCGTAGGGTGCGTGATAAGACGGGCTCCCCTTGATTTTCCCCCTGTTGACATCGGTTGAGATAGCCCGGCCCGTAACGCACCACTGGATCAAACTAGAGATCCTTCCCCCTTGCCTCAGCGCAGCCCTATAAATAATTTGTCTGTAGATAACTTAAGGTTAGGAAAAAGATAAGATTTGAGACAATCCCCTCTACGAAACATTACGTTCTGATATTGATCATTTACCAAACAACAGACCGTTACCGTCGGTTGCTTGGGGCTACCAATAAAGTATTTTCCGCCAATACCGAGATAATCCACAATCCAGTATTCTGGAATCCCCAAAGCTTCGTAATCTTCATACTTACGAGCATAATCATTCTGCCAATTTGTACTAACGACTTCAACCACAAGTTTTACTGTAGTACCCAGAGTTATCACTGGTTCCCTTGCCCAAAGTGGTTCGTTTACCAATTCTCCCTCATCAAGGACAACAAGATCTGGTCTGAAAGCGTTGAAGGTTCCCAAGGGCTGAATTAAGCAACGGTGTGGGATAAAATAAGGTACATCTAAACGATCTATTTCTACGTTAAGCTTTCGGCTAATCAACGCAACTACTTGCTCGTGGGGGCCAGTTGGTTCCATCTCAATTAGCTCTCCATCAATGAGTTCGTAGCGTTCATCATCTCCATACTGAGCAATAAATTCTTCTGGACTGATACCGGTTGTGGTTGCTGATAAAATCATAGAGCGGTCTCCTACTAAAACCTTACTGTTATCAACACCTAACTAAAATGTAAGCTATCAGCTTATGCGCTACTTGAGGTGCTTTTGAATAAAACAGGTAAGCATTGCTTTAATCTGAGTTAAGCCACAGCATCGTTCGCACAGCGTGGCCGTTCGCGTAGCGTGGCCAAAAGGCCAAAAGGCCAAGGCCAAAGCCTGTGCCACGGCTGACAGCTGAACACTGACAGCATGAACATTTGGATTGATGCCCAACTGCCTCCAACATTAGCAACAAGCCCTTGGGTGGTGCGTTACGGGACGGGCTATTTCAATACTAGCGCTAGGTTTTAACATGAGGGCAAGCCCGCCCCTAACTCACCCTACGCACGACGCACGACTGCCTCCAACATTAGCAGCGAGCCCTTGGGTGGTGCGTTACGGGACGGGCTATTTCAACACTAGCGCTAGGTTTTAACATGAGGGCAAGCCCGCCCCTAACTCACCCTACGCACTATCACCTACTATTTATAAGTGTTCAACGGAACATGATCTGACCAATTAACTTAACTGAGCTACTACCTGATTTGCCAATAAGGTTTCTTTGGTCAGTAAATCATCTACAGTAACTCTCAAGTAACGTTCACCATCAACTTGAAACTGAAGTTTAATGCGATCGCTTCCGGGATTGCCCAGGGGTGTTAATTTAGCCACACTTCTTGCCCCATCCCTATCATTGAGGGGTTGCACAGCGTTTTCGCCCTGGCCTAACTGACGAGTAATTAAGCGATCGCCTTCAAAATAAATCTCTGTGCCACCAGTTTGGGAGCCTAACTCTCCTAAAATTAGCTCTATACTCGGTTGATTCTCTACCGATGCTCCTAAGAATAGTTCTACTGGCTCACTCATGGGGTAAGGCTGTCCTTCTCTAATGATTGAGTGCCAGTTGTGACGCTTTAACCGTCTATCCCAATAGCGAATTCCGTAGCTATGGTAGAGGAAATCTTGGACTTCGATACCTTGGCTGAGCTGAAGTGCGCCAGTTGCGATCGCTTCAAAAGGTTTTTGGCAACGAACCTTGCTTGAATCGAAATACCGGTTTACCCATGCCTGAACTGCTGGGATCTTCACCGTCCCACCCACTAACAAGACACCATCTATATCTGGCACTTCTATACCGCTGCGTCTTGCCTGTTGCAGCACTTCCGTCATCTTATCATCAAGGGTATCAAAAAACTGGTGTTCTTTGAGAATAGTTTCAAAAGTCTCCCGGTCTAGTTTTAGTTCGTAACTCTCAAAGGTTTCATCATTAAAATAGACTTCTGTAGCTTCAGACTGCTCAGATAGTTGAATTTTCAGGCGTTCTGCTAGTCGAGTAGTCAAAGGCGATCGCATTAACCCTTGAGTTTCCACAAAATAATCCACCAGCCAGTTATCAATATCTGTCCCACCCAAATTTTGTCCCACTTTCGCCAGCACACGGGCAATTTTCACCTTCTGGCTAGACCCTTCACCAAATGACTTTTGCCCCCACTTAAGAATAAACCCGATAGGTTTTTTATTCCCTTGAGCCTCCTGATTCAGCTGCACCAGAGATAAATCCAGAGTGCCACCACCAAAGTCTATAACTAGTAGAGTATCCCCTTCCGCAATACCATAGCCCAAAGCAGCCGCTGTCGGTTCATCCAGCATCCTCACCTGTTCCACTGGCAAGGATTGGCAGATTGCACTAAGCCAATGGCGGTAGGCTTCAAAGCTATCCACAGGCACAGTCAGAATCACCGATTCAATGGCAGAATCCCCCGCCTCGGACTGGAGGGCTGATAGGTCTTCAATAATTTGGTTGAGGAACCATTCCCCAACTTGTTCAAAGGTGATCACGGTGCCATCCAGTTCTGGCAGAAATCCCTGAACCTCAGCACCAATCCCCCGTTTGAAGCTGCGGAAGAATCGAGGGTCACTGCTGAGATCCAATCCGCGATCGCGTACTGCCTGTCCAACCATAACCTTACCCTGAGCCGCATCTTCCACATACACCAAACTCGGAATTAAGGGAGGATTTTGACTAAGTTGCAGTGCAAGTCCTGGTAAAGTGATGGTTTCTGGCGTTTCGGTGACTGGGTTCCAGCGAGTGATTACCGTATTGCTCGTGCCAAAGTCAATAGCGTAGGACGTAGTACTGGTGCTAGGCATCAATATTGATTCAACTTATCTTATTAATATTATTTATTAATAAATATCAGTTTATGGACGAACTACTCAATAGCCAGGACACCTGTACCCAGGAAGACAGTTTAGCAATCCGTGTCGGAATTGTGATAATTTTTGATGCCATATTCCCGATTCCCTTTGCTATTGCACTACAGTTATCCCGTAGTTGAAACATCTAACTCTTGCCTAAAGCTTAGCCATGCTCTCATAGCCTCTGGATTAGATGCTACTCCTTTTTGCATCAAAATCACACCATCTTTAAAACCAATGATGCCATACTCGTTAGTCTTGGTGACCCGGTCAATCATGTTAACTAAAGAGCGCAACCGCTGACCATCATGCTTAAAGGCAATTTGATAGCGTTGTAACCGCCATAAATCTGCGATCGCATAATCCACCTTCACGACCTCGCCATTATCATTGCGCAACTGTAAGTCAGCTAAGCGGATGACTTCCCGACGTCCTGACAGATGAGGCACTAGATAGGTAGTAGCTGAGACACTAGCATTTGGGGGAATCTGAGCCAGTAATGACCGGATCGACCCCACACGAGACCACTGTTGGGTTAAGGGCACATAGACGAAGGGTTGGTAGGAATCCGGAAGGAGGAAATAAAAGGTTCGATTTGGGCTAGAGGTAATGGTCAACACTACCGCAAGGGTTAGACAAAAAATCCAAAAGCGCCGAAACTTAGACCTAGCCGAGATCACAGCTTGACTAAATTGGGGATGAGCTGACCACCAAAGTATCGCGCCATAGAATAGCCCAGGTACTACGGTCATCGCATAACGGATATTAATCGCAAGCACTGATTGACCTTTACCCAACAGAAGTTTTAGCAAGGGAAATGCTGCGATAGACCAAGAAGCGGGAGCAATAGCTGGTATAAATGCTAATGGTAACCATTGACCTAATAAATACTGAATGGTGCCAAAAAAGGGAGTAAACAGTTCTACTAGTAAACGCCAAGGATTAGTCAGCATACCCTTAATAATTTCCAGAGTAGACGCCTCATCCCCATCAGCGTACTGACCAAAACGTTCGATCATGAACCGTTGAGAAATATCTTCCGAAAATAGGGGCATAATTAGATTGGTCAAGACAAGTATGTAACCGAAACTGAGGGTACAAACTGCCAGACCAATGCGAGGGTAGCGCCGACTAACAATTAAATAGAATCCCACACCAAACAAACCTATCCCGGAATCTTCCCGTACAGCTAAAATCAAAATTGCCAGCAACCAAAACAGCCACCACCAGCGTTTTTCCATAGCTAGCAGTAGCCCAAATACAAATAGCGGAATTTGGCAGATGTCATGGAAATTGGCTAAGGTCGGACCGAGAATAGCATTAGCACAGTAAAAGCTAACCGTAATCATTGCTGCTAACATCGGTTGCAGATACTGTCTAGCCAGGATATACAAAACTACACCAGCAGCTGTTACCAACGTTACCTGCAAAACGGTTAGGGTAGCGGGAAATGGAAACAAAGCATATAACGGTAACCAAAGTAACAGGGCGGGAGTAAAATGTTGCCCTAATCGGTGGTAATAGACATTTGGAACTTCCCCATTATGAACTACATTAGTAGACAGCTGGGATGAAAGAGTACTCTGAAAGAAGCGACCGTGAATTCCATTCCAGAAGACTTGATTAAAAATTCCTTGATCGTAGGAAGAATAAAAAGTATAGTGTCGATGTAGAGTAAAAATTAAGGTGAATAAAAAAAATGCGATCGCCGCAGTAATAACAAGTTTTAACCCAGGTTTTTTTGTCATTTTTCCTTTGTCATTTGTCCTTGGTATTAAGCTCCAGAAAGTTTCGCTTTTTTAAAACTACTCTTGTTTTCAACACACCCTCACGCTTATCGGGAAAAAGATCTAGCGTTTCTCATAGCTATGAGGTACAAATATTTTTTTACCTCTTGCCTCTTGCCTTCCCCTCCTGGGAGGGGTTAGGGGTGGGTTCCTCTTGCCTTCCCCTCCTGGGAGGGGTTAGGGGTGGGTTGCTCTTGCCTTCCCCTCCTGGGAGGGGTTAGGGGTGGGTTGCTCTTGCCTTCCCCTCCTGGGAGGGGTTAGGGGTGGGTTGCTCTTGCCTTCCCCTCCTGGGAGGGGTTAGGGGTGGGTTCCTCTTGTCTGCTCCCTGCTCCCTAAAGCCCATAATTTTGACCTCATTAGTTTGAGAATTGCTATAGCTAATTGCGACTACTCCCGAGCCATTCCGAATCAGAACTTCTCACCTCAGACCTCTGACCTCTGACTTCCCCATTACTTACTATGGGAATTTTAATCGTAAATGTTGTCCCAACGCCCACTTCGCTAGTCAGTTCAATCTCTCCCTGATGCTGTTCCACACAGCGTTTCACAATCGATAGTCCCAGACCAGTCCCTTGAATTGTCCCCACATTTTTGGCTCGATAAAAAGACTCGAAAATTTTCTTTTGGTCTGCTTCAGCAATCCCAATTCCTTTATCCTGGATGCGGAACACAACCAACTGCTGTTTCAGATCACAAGTTAGGTTAAAGGTCACGATTTCATGAGAAGGAGAATACTTCAAAGCATTGGTAAGCAGATTAGTTATAATGTAATGTATAAGTTTATCATCCATACAGACTTCTGTATAGACCCCGTCAGAGGTAAAAACAATCCGGTTGCGGCTGGCTTGATCTAGGCATAGTTCTGCAATTAAATCCTGGCAGAATTGCTCTAAGTTCATCGGAGTTGGAATAAATTCTAGCCGACCTACTTCAGCTTGACCGATTAGCAACACCTCTTCCATCAACTCAGTCATGCGCTCTACTGAAATAGTAATTCGTTTTAGATAACGCTGCTTTTGCTCCTGAGTGGCCAGATTACCATAGCGCTTAAGTAATTCAGCGGCAGTTAGGATCACACTGAGGGGATTACGGAATTCGTGGCAAACGGTGGAGACGAACTGGGAGCGGAAATCTTGGATTTCTTGCTCTTTTGCCAACACCTGCTCTAACATTTCTGTCTGAGGATCCTCGCTGATATCCCAAAACGCGAGCACTACTCCATTCACGTTTCCCAGTTGGTCTTTTAGGGGTGAAGCACTATTACCAACAGGAATTCGACCACCGTCCTTTGCGATCAAAGCGTTATGCTCGCCCAGATAGACAACTTGTCCGGTCTTGATCACTTTATCTAGGGGATACTTGACTAGATTACCGGTCAGGTCATTAACAATTGGGAACACTGAGGTCACATCTCGCCCCCATACCTCCGATGCCTTCCAACCAGTCAGAGCTTCAGCGGGAGCATTCATAAAGGTAATGGTACCTTGGGTCGTGGTAGCAATAACTGCATCATCGATAGAGTTTAAAATGGATGCCAACTGAGCTTGGCTGTTCTGCAACGACTGCTCCATCTGGTATTGCTGGAGAGCCATTTCAATGGCAACCCGCAAGTCTCTCTCGTTAAACGGTTTGGTAACATAGCCAAAGGGTTGGGTAACCTTAGCCCGTTGCAAGGTATCTTCATCCCCATAGGCAGTTAAATAGACGATAGGAATACGTAAATGTTCACGAATTTGCCTAGCAGCAGTAATACCATCCATCTTGCCTTTGAGGAAAATGTCCATCAGCACTAAGTCAGGCTTAGTTTGAGCGGCTTTGGTAATGGCTTGAGAGCCAGATGAAGCAGTAGCTGATACCATATAACCCAGTTGCTTAAGCTGGCTAGCAATTGTCTTAGCAACAATAACTTCGTCTTCTACAACTAACACCCTGGTAACCACTATTGTTGTCCTATTGCTTCTACAATTGTTGCTGTTGAGAATACTATTCTGAAAGCTGTGCCCTCGCTATGGCCCTGAAACATACTCCCGTCTAGTTGCTCCGTTGCCAGGTCATAAACTAACGATAATCCTAAAGACTGGGTATTACGCCAATCTAACTCTTCTGGTAAACCAACCCCATTATCTCGGACAATCAATTCAACCTGATCGTCCCCGCTATGGTGCAATTCAATGTGAATCTCACCATAGCGTCCATTGGGAAACCCGTACTTCAGGGAATTGGATACCAGTTCATTGATGATTAGACCGCAAGGGATGGCCTGATCAATACTGAGGGAAATGGGTTCAATAGTCGTGTGCAACTGAATCCTATCGCTAGTTACTTGATAAGCTACCAGTAAGTTCACCGCTAGGTTCTGGATATAATCCACTACATCCAGGTTGCCTATCACTGAGGCACCATAAAGTTTCTTGTGAATGAGAGCCATGGCTTCAAGGCGATGGCGAGCTTCCGACAGGTGTACTCGGGTTTGGGGTTGATCTACTGTCAGAGATGGCAAGTGTAGTAAGCTAGAAACAATTTGTAAGTTGTTTTTGACCCGATGGTGAATTTCTTTGAGCAGCACCTCTTTCTCAACTAGGGTAGCTTTGAGGTTTTCCTCGACCTGTTTGAGCTGTGTGATGTCGATGGCTATGTTATGGATCCGAATTGGAGTGTTATTAGCATCTGTGAGGAGGTGAGCACGATGGCGAATCCAACTCACAGCTCCATCCGGTCGCAAAATTCTGTAGTCAATATCTTTGGCACCAGTTGACAGCAGGGTTTGGTGTGCCAGTTCATAGGTTTCGAGATCCTCTGGGTGAACCACTGATTCCCACAGGCGTAAGTTTCCGAAGAACTCAGTGATACTGCGACCATAGACTTGCTCGGTAGCACTGTTAAGATAAAGCAGTTTGTCAATCGAAGGATCAAAAGACCATACCACTGCTTCTAGGGAAGTCAGAATACTCTCAAGACGTTCTTGGCTCAACTGCCAGGCATGTTCATTTTCCCCCAATTCTTCTTCAAACTGCTGATTGACAGCAACTTCCTGCTGCCATCGCTGATTAGCTGCCACTAATTCCCCTTCTTTTTGACTCAACTGTTGGTGTAAGTCTTCGACCTTAGTAACAATAGCAGAGAGGATGGCTGGCATGGTGTGGGGGGTCACCACACGCACTACTTGACCTTGTTCATCCACTAGGGGTAGGTGACGAATCTGGTGTTGACGTAATCGGGACTCTACCAAAAAAATGTCCGGTTTCGCTATGATGGGCAAGGTAATTAACTCTTGAGTCATCAGATCAGCGATGGAAACCCCTGAGTTGACCATTCCGGCTGATGCTACTTTGACCACATCCCGTTCTGTAAAAATGCCTACCAATTGCTGCTGCTGTACTACCAGCACATAACTCCTTCGAGTTTGATTCATCGTAGCGATCGCTTCCGTTACTGGAGTATCGGGAGCAATGGTGATCGGCTGCTGGTCGCAAGGAAAATTTACAATGGAAAGTTGACCAGAAATGCCATTTTTCAGGTAATCTTTAGCTTCCATATAACCCTTGAAGCGCCAAATTATTGGATACTTTTAGGGAGTCGAAAGATAAACATTAACACAATCCAGTAGCAATTCAAAGAGACGGTATGCATCTCAGTGAAATTACTCATCCAAATCAGTTGCACGGTCTATCGATTCGTCAACTAGAGGAAATTGCCCGTCAAATTCGCGAGAAACATCTCCAAACCATAGCTACTAGTGGTGGTCACTTAGGACCAGGCTTGGGAGTGGTAGAATTAACCTTAGGTCTGTATCAAACACTTGACCTTGACTATGATAAGGTAGTCTGGGACGTTGGACACCAAGCTTATCCCCACAAAATGCTCACGGGGCGCTATAACCGATTCCATACCCTACGGCAGAAAGATGGTATTGCTGGTTATCTAAAGCGCTGCGAGAATAAGTTTGATCACTTTGGAGCCGGTCATGCGTCCACCAGTATTTCTTCTGCTTTGGGTATGGCGATCGCCCGAGACCGCAGAGGGGAAAACTTCAAAGTGGCAGCAGTTATTGGTGATGGTGCTCTGACCGGTGGCATGGCATTGGAAGCCATCAATCATGCAGGACATTTACCCCATACTAAACTACTGGTGGTTCTCAATGACAATGAGATGTCCATCTCCCCTAATGTCGGGGCTATTCCCCGTTACCTCAACAAAGTGCGGCTTTCTGAGCCGATGCAGTTTATTACTGACAATTTAGAGGAACAGTTCAAAAATCTCCCCTTTGTCGGTGAGTCTTTATCCCCAGACTTGCAACGGCTCAAGGAAGGGATGAAGCGTTTAGCCGTACCTAAGGTCGGAGCAGTATTTGAAGAACTTGGCTTTACTTACATCGGACCGGTAGATGGTCACAATCTAGAGGAGTTAATTTCCACCTTTACCAACGCCCACAAGCTAGATGGACCAGTGCTGGTGCATGTGGCAACTACGAAAGGCAAGGGGTATGCGATCGCAGAAGCGGACAAAGTGGGTTACCATGCCCAAAGTCCCTTCAACCTAGCTACGGGTAAAGCCCTTCCAGCTAAAAAACCCAAACCCCCCGGCTATTCCAAAGTTTTTGCCCACACCCTAGTCACACTAGCTCAGAATAATCCCAAAATCATTGGCATCACGGCAGCTATGGCTACCGGGACAGGGTTGAATAAATTGCAAGAAAAACTCCCTGACCAATACATAGATGTGGGGATTGCGGAACAACACGCCGTCACCCTAGCGGCTGGCCTAGCCTGTGAAGGAATGCGACCGGTTGCAGCTATTTACTCCACCTTCTTACAACGGGCTTACGACCAAATCATTCACGACGTTTGTATCCAAAACCTACCCGTCTTCTTCTGCCTCGACCGTGCGGGAATTGTGGGTGCTGATGGCCCTACTCACCAAGGGATGTATGATATCGCTTATTTGCGATGCATTCCTAATATGGTAATTATGGCTCCCAAAGACGAAGCTGAACTGCAACGTATGGTAGTTACAGGAGTAAACCACACCGATGGTCCGATTGCCATGCGCTATCCTCGGGGTAGTGGTTATGGCGTTCCTCTGATGGAAGATGGTTGGGAACCCCTACCCATTGGTAAAGCAGAACTATTGCGTAATGGTGACGACCTGTTAATGGTAGGGTATGGCACTATGGTTTACACCGCCATGCAAACCGCTGAAATTCTTAGCGAGCATGGTATTGAAGCAACGGTGATTAATGCTCGTTTTGTCAAGCCCCTGGATACAGAATTAATCTTCCCCTTGGCTCAGAAAATTGGTCGTGTAGTTACCCTAGAAGAAGGGTGCTTAATCGGTGGCTTTGGTTCAGCGGTGGCAGAAGCACTGATGGATAATGATATATTAGTTCCCCTGAAGCGCTTTGGTGTACCGGATAAATTAGTCGATCATGCCAAGCCCGATGAATCAAAAGCTGATTTGGGGCTGACTGGCTCTCAAATTGCTGAACAGATCAGGGAAGCGTTCTTTACTAGACAGCCATCTGCTGTTAGTTAATTTATCAATGTTAACAGTTGACAGTTGACGGTTGAAATTTAACGGTTAACTGTTAACCGTCAACCGTTAACAAAATAGCAATTAACAATTAACAATTAACAATTAAGAATATACCGAACTTAGATGAACTCATCCACATACCAAGTGTATCCCGTTGTTTGGGAAAACGACCGAGTTATCCTCATTGACCAAAACCGCTTACCCAGCAAATATTCCATTGTAGAAATCAGCCGCTGTGAAGATATGGTTGAGGCGATTAAAACTATGATTGTTCGGGGAGCGCCAGCGATTGGAATCGCAGCGGCTTATGGCATTTACCTTGGCGCAAGAGAGATTAAAACTAAAGAACGCAAGGCTTTCCTCGAACAGCTTGAAGTTGTAGCGCAGCAGTTGCGGCAAACTCGTCCTACAGCGGTTAATTTGTTTTGGGCAATCATGCGGATGCTTAAAAATGCCTATGAAACGATCGGGACAGTAGAAGAGATTAAAGCTTCCTTACTTGAAACAGCTCAACAAATTCAGCTGGAGGATTTACAAACCTGTCAAGCCATAGGCGATCGCGGATTAGAAGTATTACCGACAACCCCCGACAAACTCTGTCTTCTGACCCATTGTAATGCAGGAGCGTTGGCAACAGCTGGGTATGGTACTGCCTTGGGAGTGGTGCGTTCGGCGTGGCGGGATGGGCGATTAGCCAGATTATATGCTGACGAAACCCGCCCCCGCTTGCAAGGTGCTAGGTTAACGACCTGGGAATGCGTCGAAGAAGGTATTCCCGTTACTTTAATTACCGATAGCATGGCCGCCCATTGTATGAAACAAGGGCTAATTGATGCGGTTGTAGTGGGAGCTGATCGCATTGCTGCCAATGGGGATACGGCTAACAAAATTGGTACCTATAGTGTAGCTCTGATTGCTCAAGCTCATCAGATACCTTTCTTTGTGGCTGCTCCGATCTCAACCATTGATTTTCAGCTATCTACTGGCGAAGAGATTCCCATTGAAGAACGTCACCCCTCAGAAATTTATCAGATTGGGGAGACAGTGATTTGTCCTCCTAAAGTGGAATTTTATAACCCAGCTTTTGATGTAACTCCAGCGGAGTTAATCACTGCCATTATTACTGAAAAAGGCGCATTAGCCCCCAGTGAGCTGTCACAACTTAACATTAAGCAGTCAGTTTGAAATCTATCTTGGTTTTAGGGATTAGGGATTAGGGAGTAGGGAGCGGTGCGACCCGTGGCGAATTTAATTACGGGTCAAGCGCACCGAGGGAGTGGGGAGTCGGGGTAATAAAATTGAATGTACCTGATAAGGAGTGAGAAACGCTATAACTGACCCAACTATGTTTGAGTCAGTTCCTTAGTTCAGCAACCTCTAAAGGATAAAGTCCGATAGCTATGGGTGTTTAGATCATGGGTGTTTAGATCATGGGTGTTTATAGCAATTATCATAGCTATGAGGTACACAATTTCGGGATTTTAGGTAATAGGTAATAGGTAATAGGTAATAGGTAATAGTAATAGGTAATAGTAATAGGGATGCGCTGCATCAAGAGGTGCGACCCGTGGCGAATTTAATTCTTAATGGTAAGAGCGCACCTAACAGGGAATCAGCTTCAAAGAATACTGTACCTCATAACTGTGAGAAACGCTATAGATCATGGGTGTTTAGATCATGGGTGTTTAGATCAAAGCCCTGCAGCTGTAGAACCGTCAACAGTCAACGCTCAACAGTGAACAAAACATGATCAATTAAAATATGCACATAAAATATCAAATAGCTAAGAGGAAATCGTGAACGGAAAACTTTCCACCCAACACTTAATTGTGTGCGGCTTAGGTGTAGCTATCCCGTTATTATACGCAGAGGTAGCCACCGCCGCCGCTGATCTAACCAATACTAGTGTAACTAACTGGAAAAAAATTCAGTATGAAAGCTTTCTGCCAAGGCTTGAAACACCAGAATTGTCCCCTCTCGAAGAAGTCAATCACTATCTGCGGCAAGAAGAAGATTTCTTTAATAATACCCCTCGTTTAGTGATTAAACTAAGTGAGCGTCGTCTTTATGTTTATCGAGGAGATAAACTCGAAGCCAGTTATCCAGTTGCCATCGGTCAGCCTGGTTGGGAAACCCCTACAGGCAATTTCCAAGTGACACAGATGGTTCAAAATCCAGTTTGGAAGCATCCTCTAACTGGTGAAGTCGTTGCTCCAGGACCAGAAAACCCTCTTGGTCCAAGGTGGATGGCATTTTGGAGTGATGGAACAAACTACATCGGGTTTCATGGTACCAATGATGAGGAACTGGTGGGACAAGCAGTGTCTCACGGTTGCATCCGGATGCGTAATGATGATGTCAAAGCTTTGTATAACAGAGTGGCTTTGGGAACATCTGTAACAGTACAGGAATAGTTATTGTTGACAGCTGCCCCTAGCTAAAGCTAGGGGATTGAGGCAGCTTGATCAGGGTGGGCACAAGATGGTGATTCAAGCTTTTTGGTATATATAGCAGAAGTCAGAAGTCATTTGTCAGAAGTCATTTGTCAGAAGTAAAACTCTTGCGCTTCTTGATGCAGTCGCTCATGGGGGAAACCCCCAAGACCGCGCTGCATCGCTTACAAAGGGTGTGAGACTTTTGTCATGTCCTAACTGCCCTGGCGACTGCTATATCCCTGGGATTTGGCCACTCTACTTGAGGGGTTCAATACGCTAAAATTCAAGCAAACTGGGTGTTAAAATTCCCTATGCTTGACACATTCTCGACTCAACTCTATCAACTCCAACAATTCGCTAATAACCTGGTTGACAGCCAACTGACTCACCTGAGCCTAGTCAGCATAGCCATCATCTTTGCTGCTGGGTTGCTGACTAGCCTAACCCCCTGTATGCTATCAATGCTACCGATCACGATTGGCTACATCGGTGGTTATGAAAATCAAGGACGGCTGCAAGCTGCTACCCAATCGGTATGGTTTTCCTTAGGCTTAGCCACAACCTTAGCTGCATTAGGAATTATCGCAGCATCTATCGGGCGAGTCTATGGTCAAATCGGTGTTGGCTTACCGATTATTGTGAGCCTAATCGCCATTATTATGGGGTTGAATTTACTAGAAGCACTACCGCTACAGTTTCCAAGTTGGGGTGGTATGGATTGGATTTCCCAGGAATGGCCGAAAGGGTTACGCTCTTATCTCATTGGTTTGACCTTCGGTTTAGTTGCGTCTCCTTGCAGTACACCGGTATTAGCAACGTTACTGGCTTGGGTTGTCTCAACTAAAGATTTAGTGTTAGGTGGTGCCTTGCTGTTGTCTTATACAGCTGGTTATGTGGCACCCTTGATCTTGGCAGGTACGTTTACTGCTTCAATTAAACGATTATTAGAATTGCGACAGTGGTCGAGTTGGATTACACCAGTAAGTGGTGCGCTATTGGTGGCATTTGGTGTGTTTTCGTTGTTGTCTCGGATTCCTGTGGGAATTTTTTGACTGAGTACTGAGTGCGTCGTAAGCTATCAGCTATCAGCTATCAGCTATCAGCTATCAGTTATCAGCTATCAGCTATCAGTTATCAGCTATCAGCTATCAGCTATCAGCTATCAGCTATCAGTTATCAGCTATCAGCTATCAGTTATCAGCTATCAGCTATCAGCTTATGCGCTACGCGCAATGGACTTTTCTGGTGACTTTCAATTATCATAAATCTCGAACTATTAAATTCTCTCGTTTGCGCACGCTACGGGAACGGCGCACGCTACGCTGGGTTTATTTTAAGCTGACCGCTGACCGCTGACCGCTGACCGCTGACTGCTGACCGCTGAATGCTACTGAGATTCTTTTCATAAATCTGCTCATCCTATTCAGAAAACAAGTAATTAACTAGACTGAATATGACTTTAGAAAACTCATCAGATAACTCATCAGATAACTCATCAAATAACTCATCAGATAACTCATCAAATAACTCATCAAATAACTCATCATTGAATAGTAGCAGTCGGTTGTGGCGTCGGTTAGTATCAGTGCTGGCTAACTTACGGTTAGCGATTATCTTGCTGCTTGCGATCGCATTCTTTAGCATCAGCGGTACAGTTATTGAACAGGGTGAATCTCTGGCATTTTACCAAGCTAATTATCCTGAAGACCCAGCGTTGTTTGGTTTCCTGAGCTGGAAGGTGTTGTTGCTGCTAGGGTTAGATCATGTCTACCGGACTTGGTGGTTTTTGTCCTTATTAGTGTTATTCGGTAGTAGTCTGACCGCCTGTACCTTCACTCGTCAATTTCCAGCTTTAAAAGCAGCCCGGAATTGGAAGTTTTACAAAGAACCCCGCCAGTTTGGGAAACTTGCTTTGAGTGTAGAGTTGGACAAGGGGTCTTTTACTTCCCTCACTGAGTTGTTAGAGAAGCGGCGTTACAAGGTATTCCAAGAGGGGGATACTATCTACGCCCGTAAAGGAATTATCGGACGGATTGGTCCAATTGTAGTACATGCCAGTATGTTGATTATCCTGGGAGGGTCAATTTGGGGCTCAATGACAGGATTTACGGCTCAGGAAATGGTTACCAGTGGCAATACATTCCAAGTTAGAAACATTATTGATGCCGGTCCGTTTGCTTGGCCCCAAATCCCCAAAGATTTGTCAGTGCGGGTGAATCGTTTCTGGATTGATTACACTCCATCCGGGGATATTGATCAATTTTACTCCAATCTGTCAGTTTTGGATAGTCAAGGTGAGGACATTGACCAAGAGACTATCTATGTGAATAAGCCCCTAAGATATCGAGGTGTCACCTTTTACCAAACGGATTGGGGGATTGCTGGGGTTCAGGTGCAGTTGAATAATAGTCCAATTTTCCAGCTTCCCATGGCACAACTTCCCACTAATGGTGAGGGACGGATTTGGGGCACTTGGGTTCCCACAAAACCTGATTTAAGTGAAGGGGTATCCCTTTTAGCTAGGGATTTGCAGGGAACCCTGTTTGTTTATGATGGAACGGGTAATCTCGTTTCAAGTGTTCGTTCTGGTATGGGGATTAAGGTCAATGGGGTGATACTTAAAATTAAAGATGTCATCGGCAGCACTGGCTTACAAATTAAAGCTGACCCGGGTATTCCCTTTGTTTACACTGGCTTTGGTTTACTGATGTTAGGGGTACTGATGAGTTATGTCTCCCACTCTCAGATTTGGGCATTACAAAAAGGCGATCGCTTTTATATTGGTGGGAAAACCAATCGTGCTTTGGTCACCTTTGAACGGGAATTGATTGAGATTTTAGAGCAGGTGGGTGAATCATCCCAGACCGTAGAACCTTTACTAGCTAAATCTGCTTAGTATGACCGCGATCCAGCTTCCGAACAGGGGAGCCAGTGCCGCCAAGACGTGCTAGTTGTTCAATAGATACTTGTTCAATTCTGCAGTTAGACCCTCAACTTGAGGGGCTTTCATAATAGTGAAATGGTCTCCAGTAATAGTGTGAGTTTGGATATTACCTAGAACTAGAGAACCCCAGCCGTGGGTTGGGTCTTCAATTACTGCTGGGGAAGTTTGACTAGCATTTAGAAGGAGAACTGAACCTGGATAAGCTTGTGGTTGATAATAAGAGTTTGCTGCTAGATTTGCTTGAAAAACTTCCCATAAAGAACGCATTTGCTCTATTTCTAGGTCTGATGGGAATATCCCTTGCTGTTTGGCTTGCTCAAATAGATGCAAAACTTGCTGGGATGCTTCAAGTTGTCTAAGTGTTTCATGGGATATATCTAACTCTTGACCATAAAGACCTCCCAAATCTTGAGCCAATAGATTTACTATCATGGCTTGATCTATTTCTGAAGGTTTCCGAATTAAAGTGGGTGCATAACTGTCTATTAACGTTAGAAGAGCCACTGGCTCATTTTTAGCCTGTAATTGTTGTGCCATCTCATAAGCAATTACACCTCCAAAAGACCAGCCTATTAGGTGTAATGGTCCTTGGGAATGAATTGGCTTTATTGCCTCAATATAATGGGATGCCATCTCCTCAACAGAAGTTAAGGGTTGCTGTTGTCCATCTAAACCAAGAGATTGTAAACCATATACTGGATAATCTTGATCTAAATGACGAGCTAACTCTGCATAACACAGGACATTACCACCACCAGGGTGAATAAAAAACAAGGGGGGTTGGTTTCCACTGGTTTTAATGGGAACTAATATGGAGTGAGATGTATCTACTGAACAATCCAGAAAGCTGGCTAACTGTTCAATGGTTGGACTTTGGAAAAGGGTTGCTAAAGGCAAATTGATTTGGAATTGTTGTTTAATCTGGGACATTAAACGGACAGCCAGTAGAGAATGTCCTCCGATTTCAAAGAAGTTGTCATGTATTCCTACATCTGGCACTCCTAGAACATTGGCGAAGATGTTGGCGATTATTTCTTCGGTTGGAGTACATGGAGCTACATATTCCTCCACCCTGCTGAAAACCCCATCAGGTGCAGGTAGGGATTTGCGGTCTACTTTGCCGTTTGGTGTTAAGGGCAGGGTGTCTAAGGTAACGAAGGCACTGGGCACCATATAGTCTGGTAGTTTCTGAAAGAGGAATTCTCGTAGTTGCTTGGTGCTTAGTGATTCGGACTGACTGACATAATAGGCGACTAGGCGTTTGTGACCAGGAACATCTTCTGTTACAATTACTGCGGTTTGTTGGATGTGGGGATGGGTGGACAGTACTGATTCTATTTCCCCTAGTTCGATGCGGAAACCCCTGATTTTGACTTGGTTATCGATCCGACCGAGAAATTCAATGTTACCGTCTCGTCGGTATCTCGCCAGGTCTCCGGTTTTGTAGAGTCGTTCTGAAAAGGAACTACACAAGGGATTTGGGATGAATTTTTCTGATGTTAGTTCTGGGCGATTTAGGTATCCTCTGGCTAGTCCATCACCTCCTAGGTATAATTCTCCGGGTACGCCTATGGGTACTGGTTCCAGGTTTTTGTCTAGGATATAGATTTGGGTGTTGGCGATGGGGCGACCTATGGGGGGAAGTGATGACCAATCACTGGGAAAACCATTTAATTTAAAAGCACTGACCACATGAGTTTCTGTTGGTCCATACTGATTTTCTAGACGGCAATTAGACAGTTTTTCAAAAAAGTTCCTGAGGGTGGGAGTAATTTGTAACTGTTCTCCTGCGGTAATCAATTCACACAGTGTAGAGGGTAGACATTCCGGACTAGTCAAAGCACTAGTCGCTAAGTATTCTAGAGCCACAAACGGTAGAAAGAGTCTTTCGATACCTTGTTGTTTGAGCAATTGCAATAAGGCAGTTCCATCTCTTCGTACATCTTCTGGTATCAATACTAATGTTCCACCTGAACACCAAGTAGATAAGATTTCTTGGAAGGAGACATCAAAGCTTATCGGTGTAAATTGCCCAGTTTTTGTGCCGTATTTGGCAGAGGAGTTTTTCAACTGCCACAGGATAAGATTAACCAGAGGACTATGGTTCATGGCAACCCCCTTAGGTTGACCAGTAGAACCAGAAGTATAAATCACATAAGCCAAATTATGTGAATGAACCCCAACATCAAGATTCTCCCCACTATATTGCTCTATGGCACCCCAATCACTATCCAAGCAAACCACCTGGGCTTGATTTTGTGGCAAAGATTCTAGTAACGACTGTTGAGTCAACAACACTTCAACACCCGAATCGCCCAACATATAACTCAGTCGTTGGTGAGGATAATTAGAGTCCAGGGGTACATAAGCACCACCCGCCTTGAGTATCGCCAACAGTCCTACCACCATCTGTACAGAACGTTCCACACAAATACCCACCAATACTTCTGGTCCTACTCCTAAGTTTTGTAGGTGATGTGCTAGTTGATTCGCCTTTTGATTTAATTGATGGTAAGTCAACTGCTCTTGTTCAAACACCACGGCCACAGCATCTGGTGTTTTCTCTACCTGCTCTTCAAATAACTGATGAATACATTTTTCTTTTGAGTATTCCGTTGCAGTATCATTCCACTCCACCAACAGTTGATGACGTTCCTCTGCACTCAATAAAGGTAACTCACCCACCACTAGTTGGGGATTTTCCACAATTGCTGACAACAAGTTCTGGAAATGAGTGGCCATGCGAGCAATGGTAGACCGATCAAATAAGTCCGTGTTGTACTCCCATTCACCTATCAATCCCATGTCTGTTTCCGTCATTGACACGAGCAAATCAAACTTAGAGGTAGTACTTTGTTGATTGAACTCACTCAAACTCACACCGGGTAAGTCTAATTTCCCCATCGGTGCATTCTGTAGCACAAACATCACCTGGAACAGGGGGGCATGACTCAAAGACCGTTGGGGTTGCAATGCGGATACTACCTGTTCAAACGGTACATCCTGATGTTCATAAGCGAGTAGTGTGGTTTCCCTGACTTGTGTAAGCAACTGCGAAAAACTGGGATTATCTTCAAAACGGGTTCTCAACACCAAAGTATTGACAAAGAACCCAATTAGCGGCTCAATTTCATGGCGGTTGCGATTGGCTATGGGTGAACCAATTAAAATATCAAATTGCCCACTGTAACGAGACAGTAAGGTGGCAAAAGCTGCCTGTAGCGTCATAAATAAGGTACTACCCGAGTTCCTGGACAACTGTTGCAACTTCTGGGTTAATTCAGTGCTTAAACTAAAACTTTCACTACTGCCGTGGTAACTCATTACATGGGGACGAGGACGGTCTGTGGGTAATTGTAATAATTCTGGAGCACCCTCTAATTCCTGTTTCCAGTAATTGAGTTGGTTTTCATTGATTTCCCCACTTAACCATTGTCTTTGCCAAAGAGCAAAGTCAGCATATTGAATCGCTAATTCGGGTAAGGGGGATGGTTCTGATGCAACAAAAGCTTGATATAAACGTGATAGTTCTTCGATTAATATCCCCATTGACCAACCATCAGAGACTATATGGTGCATGGTCAGCACTAACACATACTCGGTAGTGTCTAGTTGCCATAATTTAGATCGGATTAATGGTGCTACCTCTAGGTCAAAGGGGGTTGTGGCTTCCTGTTGTATTTGTTGGTGTAAGATAGTTTCCCGTTCTGCTTCTGGGTATTGTTGTAGGTCTACTACATTGATGTTGATGGTGCTGTGGGGGTGAATTACCTGTATTGGTGTGCCATTGATAGTCCGGAAACTTGTCCGTAGTACTTCGTGACGATGGATTATTTCTGATAAGGCTTGTTCTAGGGCGTTAATCACCAAGTTTCCAGTGATGCTCAGGGCTGCTGGCATGTTGTAAGTGGCGCTAATTCCTTCTAGTTGGTTGAGGAACCATAGTCTTTCTTGAGCTGAGGATAGGGGTAGTTGTTCACTATCGGTTCTTGGTTGAATCGGAGGAAGACTTAATTGGTTTTCTGTGGTCAGTAATTGGCTTAATTTCGGCGAAATAAGAGCGATTGTAGGGCTTTGAAATACTTCCCTTAGGGAGATTTCTCTGTTGAAGGTCACTCGCAGTTGGGAAATTAATTGAGTGGCGAGTAGGGAATGTCCTCCGATTTCAAAGAAGTTGTCATGTATTCCTACATCTTTCACTCCTAGAACCAGAGCGAAGATGTTGGCGATTATTTCTTCGGTTGGGGTACGTGGCGCTACATATTCCTGTTCTCGGGTGAAGACCCCATCTGGTGCTGGTAATGCTTTTGTGTCTACTTTGCCATTGGGTGTTAAGGGCAGGGTGTCTAAGGTAACGAAGGCACTGGGCACCATATAGTCTGGTAGTTTCTGCTTGAGGAATTCTCGTAGTTGGTTGGTGCTTAGTGATTCGTTCTCACTGACTATGTAGGCGACTAGGCGTTTGTTACCAGGAAGATCTTCTGTTGCAATTACTACGGTTTGTTGGATGTGGGGGTGGGTGGACAGGACTGCTTCGATTTCTCCTAGTTCGATGCGGAAACCCCTGATTTTAACTTGGTTATCGATGCGACCAATAAATTCGATGTTACCGTCTGGTAGATATCTCGCGAGATCTCCGGTTTTGTAGAGTCGTTCTGAAAAGGAACTAGAGAAGGGATTTTGGATGAATTTTTCCGATGTTAGTTTTGGGCGGTTGAGGTATTCTCGGGCTAGTCCATCACCACCTAGGTATAATTCTCCTGGTACTCCTATGGGTAATGGTTGCAAATTTGGATCGAGAATATAGCTTTGAGTATTAACAATTGGACGACCAATAGGAATGGTTTTTTTGCTCATTCTTTCGTGGCAGGTGTAAAAATGCGTATCAATACAAGCCTCTGTTGGCCCATACAGATTGTGTAAAGTAGCTTGGCTTTGTTGTTTGAAAAGACAGTATAGTTCAACAGGCAAAGGTTCGCCCCCACAAAATACTCGCTTTAAATATTTACAAATGGCTAAATTTCTTGTCTCTAAAAGCATTCTTAGTAACGAGGGAACCAATTGAAGCACGGTAATTTTTTGTTGGTTAATTACCTCAATTAGATAATCACTATCTTGATGTCCCTCTGGTTTGGCGATTACTAATTGTGCTCCTACCAATAATGGGGCATAAAATTCCCAAATTGAAGCATCAAAGCTAAATGGAGTCTTTTGCAAAACTTTATCAAGTTTAGTTAAAGGAAAGGTTTGCCCCATCCAGCGCATATGGTTGGCTAACGCTTGATGAGAGATTGCCACACCTTTGGGAACTCCTGTAGAACCAGAAGTATAAATCACATAAGCCAAATTATGTGAATGAACCCCAACATCAAGATTCTCCCCACTATATTGCTCTATGGCACCCCAATCACTATCCAAGCAAACCACCTGGGCTTGATTTTGTGGCAAAGATTCTAGTAACGACTGTTGAGTCAACAACACTTCAACACCCGAATCGCCCAACATATAACTCAGTCGTTGGTGAGGATAATTAGAGTCCAGGGGTACATAAGCACCACCCGCCTTGAGTATCGCCAACAGTCCTACCACCATCTGTACAGAACGTTCCACACAAATACCCACCAATACTTCTGGTCCTACTCCTAAGTTTTGTAGGTGATGTGCTAGTTGATTCGCCTTTTGATTTAATTGATGGTAAGTCAACTGCTCTTGTTCAAACACCACGGCCACAGCATCTGGTGTTTTCTCTACCTGCTCTTCAAATAACTGATGAATACATTTTTCTTTTGAGTATTCCGTTGCAGTATCATTCCACTCCACCAACAGTTGATGACGTTCCTCTGCACTCAATAAAGGTAACTCACCCACCACTAGTTGGGGATTTTCCACAATTGCTGACAACAAGTTCTGGAAATGAGTGGCCATGCGAGCAATGGTAGACCGATCAAATAAGTCCGTGTTGTACTCCCATTCACCTATCAATCCCATGTCTGTTTCCGTCATTGACACGAGCAAATCAAACTTAGAGGTAGTACTTTGTTGATTGAACTCACTCAAACTCACACCGGGTAAGTCTAATTTCCCCATCGGTGCATTCTGTAGCACAAACATCACCTGGAACAGGGGGGCATGACTCAAAGACCGTTGGGGTTGCAATGCGGATACTACCTGTTCAAACGGTACATCCTGATGTTCATAAGCGAGTAGTGTGGTTTCCCTGACTTGTGTAAGCAACTGCGAAAAACTGGGATTATCTTCAAAACGGGTTCTCAACACCAAAGTATTGACAAAGAACCCAATTAGCGGCTCAATTTCATGGCGGTTGCGATTGGCTATGGGTGAACCAATTAAAATATCAAATTGCCCACTGTAACGAGACAGTAAGGTGGCAAAAGCTGCCTGTAGCGTCATAAATAAGGTACTACCCGAGTTCCTGGACAACTGTTGCAACTTCTGGGTTAATTCAGTGCTTAAACTAAAACTTTCACTACTGCCGTGGTAACTCATTACATGGGGACGAGGACGGTCTGTGGGTAATTGTAATAATTCTGGAGCACCCTCTAATTCCTGTTTCCAGTAATTGAGTTGGTTTTCATTGATTTCCCCACTTAACCATTGTCTTTGCCAAAGAGCAAAGTCAGCATATTGAATCGCTAATTCGGGTAAGGGGGATGGTTCTGATGCAACAAAAGCTTGATATAAACGTGATAGTTCTTCGATTAATATCCCCATTGACCAACCATCAGAGACTATATGGTGCATGGTCAGCACTAACACATACTCGGTAGTGTCTAGTTGCCATAATTTAGATCGGATTAATGGTGCTACCTCTAGGTCAAAGGGGGTTGTGGCTTCCTGTTGTATTTGTTGGTGTAAGATAGTTTCCCGTTCTGCTTCTGGGTATTGTTGTAGGTCTACTACATTGATGTTGATGGTGCTGTGGGGGTGAATTACCTGTATTGGTGTGCCATTGATAGTCCGGAAACTTGTCCGTAGTACTTCGTGACGATGGATTATTTCTGATAAGGCTTGTTCTAGGGCGTTAATCACCAAGTTTCCAGTGATGCTCAGGGCTGCTGGCATGTTGTAAGTGGCGCTAATTCCTTCTAGTTGGTTGAGGAACCATAGTCTTTCTTGAGCTGAGGATAGGGGTAGTTGTTCACTATCGGTTCTTGGTTGAATCGGAGGAAGACTTAATTGGTTTTCTGTGGTCAGTAATTGGCTTAATTTCGGCGAAATAAGAGCGATTGTAGGGCTTTGAAATACTTCCCTTAGGGAGATTTCTCTGTTGAAGGTCACTCGCAGTTGGGAAATTAATTGAGTGGCGAGTAGGGAATGTCCTCCGATTTCAAAGAAGTTGTCATGTATTCCTACATCTTTCACTCCTAGAACCAGAGCGAAGATGTTGGCGATTATTTCTTCGGTTGGGGTACGTGGCGCTACATATTCCTGTTCTCGGGTGAAGACCCCATCTGGTGCTGGTAATGCTTTTGTGTCTACTTTGCCATTGGGTGTTAAGGGCAGGGTGTCTAAGGTAACGAAGGCACTGGGCACCATATAGTCTGGTAGTTTCTGCTTGAGGAATTCTCGTAGTTGGTTGGTGCTTAGTGATTCGTTCTCACTGACTATGTAGGCGACTAGGCGTTTGTTACCAGGAAGATCTTCTGTTGCAATTACTACGGTTTGTTGGATGTGGGGGTGGGTGGACAGGACTGCTTCGATTTCTCCTAGTTCGATGCGGAAACCCCTGATTTTAACTTGGTTATCGATGCGACCAATAAATTCGATGTTACCGTCTGGTAGATATCTCGCGAGATCTCCGGTTTTGTAGAGTCGTTCTGAAAAGGAACTAGAGAAGGG